>JACZIY010000198.1 GCA_014860845.1 Anaerolineaceae bacterium | reverse complement strand
GTCTATGCACATGCTCAAACTGGCTCGATCAAAGTCTCCCCAGGAGACAAAGTCATACCAGGCCAGCATCTAGCAAATGTTGGTCATTCTGGTAATTCGACAGCCCCACATTTACACTTCCAAATGATGGATTATCCAGATCCGTGGAAAGCGCAAGGCATTCCATGCTGTTTTCGTGACTTTGAAGTCTTTCAGAATGGTGCTTGGCATCCCGTACAGAATGGTATCCCCAAGGCAACAAACAGGATTCGCAAACTATAATGTATATTAATTAAAGATATAGACCCTCTTCTCCTGGTCTTTGGCATTGAGCGAAACTTGCAATAGTTGTCAGACAGTTTAGCCTCCACTGTATGCACATCTCAATAATCAATCCATATGGGTGTATTTCATCAGCCTGACAGGTAATCTGGAAACAATTCCCGAGGGATTCCGATTCTGGAAATTACCTTGATAATCTAATCTACAACTTTCAGAGGGATTCCCGGTACCTGAGAAAAACGACCAGAAATGGTTGTATTTTATTTAATCATTCTCATAATCTTAAGAGACAGGTTTCTGGTACAAATTTCATTCGAATTTTTAAGGGGGGCTTAAACAGATCTATTACGCAAGTACTTATGTTAATTATTTCATTTACTGTTTCCGAATCATGTTTTAGCTGATCAAAAAATAAGGTTGTAGTGATAAAATGAAAGCTGTTTGGGAGGAGATAATTTGAGACCAGACAAAAAATCAGGTGATTTGCCATTTGCAGAATTTGTGATCATCATTTCATTAATGATGTCCTTGATGGCGTTGTCAATTGATACGATGATGCCAGCCTTGTCGCAAATTGGGGTTGATCTCCAAATCCAGAATGCAAATGATCGCCAATTGATCATTTCGAGCATATTTTTGGGATTGGCACTTGGGCAGTTATTCTTTGGTCCGCTTTCAGATAAAACTGGACGCAAGCTGGCAATCTATATGGGTTTTGGAATTTACATTGTTGGTGTGCTTCTCTCTATCTTTTCGCTTAATTTTACGGTGATGCTTGCAGGGCGCTTGTTACAAGGGATTGGGGTATCTTCACCCAGATCGGTGACATTGGCTATGGTGCGAGACAGGTATGAAGGGAGATTGATGGCCCGGGTAATGTCATTTGCCATGACGGTCTTCATTTTGGTTCCATTGATTGCTCCAAGTCTCGGTCAGGTAATCATGGTGGTGGCAGGCTGGCGATTCATCTTTGTTGCCTTTGTGATCATTGCGCTCATCGCATTGGTTTGGTTTGCGCTAAGAATGCCTGAAACGCTGCCAATTGAGAAACGAATCCCGTTTTCGCTGAAAAAAATTGTGACTGCAAGTATTGCGATCATCAAAATGCCCGTTTCCCTGGGGAATACCATTGCGGCTGGACTGGTGGGCGGGGCATTTCTTGGTTACCTGAATTCAGCCCAACAAATTTTCCAGGAACAGTACGCTCTGGGGAATCTTTTCCCAATCCTATTTGGTATCATAGCTTTATCGCTGGGACTGGCTTCTTTCCTGAATGCAAGTCTGGTGATGCGGTTCGGAATGCGATTTCTTGTGAACCTTGCACTCAGAGTCGTTTTGGGGTTGGCTGTTATTGCTTGTGGACTTTCGTTTGCCTGGGGGGGGATACCTCCGTTGTGGTTCTTCATGACTTATCTGATGACAACTTTTTTCTGTATTGGCATCTTGTTCGGTAATCTCAATGCGCTGGCGATGAGTCCTTTGGGGCACATGGCTGGGATTGGTGCGGCTGTTGTGGGATCCCTCTCAACTTTGATCCAGATGTCGCTGGGAACGTTAATTGGACAACGCTATAATGGCACCGTTCTGCCAGTAATCATAGGTATTGGTTTATTGATAGGCCTTGCTATCCTGGTGGAACGCTGGTCTGAAAATAAGCGACAAAAACTTGAAATGCAATCCGTACAAATTTCTTAAATATTGAATTCACAATTTTGTTAAATTTTGATGGATATGAAACTGTCGTTGGTGAAAGAAGCTTTCGACTACCAGGAGGGGAAGAAATACGGGTGGAAATTGCTAAAAATTTTATTGACATTTGCCAGAGATTATGTCATACTATATATTATAAAACATTGTTTCATAGAACGAAACGATAATATTATTTTTCACATATGTGAGGAGGTAAAGTGGAAACCTATAACTTAGTAGATGCAACGAAAAAGGTTATTCAGGATCGGCGTAGCGTTCGTAATTTTACCGATGAACCAATTGCTGACCAGGATTTGGATATGATCCTGGAAGCTGCGCGGTTGGCACCCTCGGGTGAGAATGCACAACCCTGGCGGTTTATCGTCGTTAAAGATGAGTTGATGCGTAAAAAAATGGGAGCAATCGCTGGAGGTGGCAGTAGTCGCCGGTTTACAGCTGAGTTTGTTACCAAGAAAATGCAGGAGCGCTTTGCCAACCTGGAAGATGAAGCTAAAAAACAGGCTGCTTTTCAGAAGCTGACCACAGGCCAGGTTTCTGCGTTTATGGCAGAGGCTCCGGTTAATATCGTGGTTTGTGGAAAAAAAGATGTATGGGATACACCTTATGATACTTCAGCAGCCATTGAAAATATTCTACTGATGGTTACAGCATTAGGCTTAGGCGCTTGCTGGGTGATTGCTCCCTGTATCGATATTCGCGATGAAGATCGAATTAAGGGGTTGCTCGGAATTCCTGAAGAATTTAAAGCCGTCAGCATTCTTTCGATCGGGCACCCTGCCAGAGCGCATAAACCGAGACCTCGAATGCCACTGAAAGAGTTGGTATTCACCGAAAAATGGGGACAAGATTATTATGAGGAGACAGAATGAGCGACAAAATCATTCCTTTAGACTATTCAAATAATTTGATGTACGAACTGGAGAAAGCTTTTTATGATGAGCGCGGAAAGGGTGCACGTTTTCGCACAACCACTGTCGGACGCCAGTACTTCAATGATAAAGTTCTTCCATTGATTAAATCTGATGATATTGACGATATTATTCAAACAATTGCTGGTCTATTAAAAGATGAAGGTATTGTTGCTGATGTCTCTTACCTGAAAGAAGACCGCTTATTGCGTGTTCAGGTGCAGAGTTGTATTCACAGACCCGTGGAACAAAGATTGATTGCACAGGGGATTGAACCTTTTACTTGCATCCCTGCCAACTTGATTGTCTTAGCGATTGAGGAAAAGTTGGATATTCCGGTTGAACTGGCTGAAATTAAAATGTCCGAGGGAGTCTGTCAACTGCTTTTGGTTTTGTTCGAAAAACGTCCATTTCTCGAGTAGGAGAGATATGAGTAAAGTTACCACTCTTAAGGATGCTGTATCTTCGATCCCAAATGGTTTTCACATTGCCCTTTCAGGTTTTGCCACCGCTCGCTGTAACATGGCTTTTGCTCATGAGGTAATTCGACAGAAAAAAAGACAATTAACAGTTTCGCAGTGTGTTGGAGCGATGGAAGCTGACCTGATGGTTGGCGCTGGTGTTGTTGAACGAATTATTTATGGGGGAGGGTCTCGCGGCAGATCCGGACAACATTTTTGTATTAATCGCGCAATTGAAAAGGGTGAGCTGATCACAGAAGAGTTTAGCAGTTTATCCATGACATTTCGCTATCTGGCTGGGTCGCTTGGGTTACCATTTATCCCAATCCGCTCACTGAATGGCTCCGATATTCTAAAACAGCTGGAGAAAAAAAATCCACCATTAGTAGGCAGATTGCAAGATCCTTTTAGTGGTGAAGATTGGCTGGTGCTTAAACCCCTAACGCCGGATGTGTCTGTTATTCAAGTTCAAGTCGCTGATGAAGAAGGGAATGCCTGGATTTTAGGACCTCGTTGGGATAACGAAGAACAAGTAAAGGCCAGCGATCGAACTATTGTAATTACAGAACAGCTCGTTTCGACAGAAATGATTCGTCGTTATCCAGAACGAACATTAGTCCAAGGTTTTCGTGTTTCCCATGTGGTCCATTTACCATTTTCTGCCCATCCCAGTTCTGTTTACAGCGTTTATGATTTTGATAAAGAGCATATCAATTTATATGCCCAGGCTTCGCGAACACCAGCGGGTTTACAGGAATATTTGGATACATATGTATATAGCGTCAAAGACCATTGGGAATACCTTGAGAAGCTTGGTGGTATGAAATATTTGGAGAAGCTGCGCGCAGATCCCATTTTAGGATATTAGGAACGAGAGAGATTACCAATGAACAATGACCTTGATTATTCACCCTTTGAACTGATGGCAGCCGCTGGAGCCCGAGAGTTGAAAAACGGCGAGATCGTGGGTGTCGGGCTAGGGTTACCTGTTGTCTGTGCATTTCTAGCCAAGCGTACCCATGCACCTCATATGACAATTGTTTTTGAGCTAGGTGTTGTTGATCCTGAACCACTAGAAGTTGGTGTGCATGGCTTGTCCGATCCACGCATTTGGTATCGGGCAACGATCCATACCAGTTTTGCTGATATGCTTGGTACTGTATTACATAAAGGGCTGATTGATGTAGGTTTCCTGGGAGCTTTGGAAATCGATATGTATGGAAATATAAATACGACACTTCTTGGCGATCCAAATGGGAAGTTCCGCCGGTTTACTGGTAGTGGTGGTGGAAATGATATTGCTTCCAATGCTAAACGAACAGTGATCACCATCCGTCATGAAGCCCGGAAACTAAATGAAGCGGTATGTTTCTTAACCAATCCGGGCTATCTGGGTGGTGGAGATCAGCGTGAAAAACTCGGCTTGCGTGGAGGACCGAGCAGGGTGATTACGGATAAAGCGATATTCGATTTTGAGCCTGAAAGTAAGCGCATGCGCCTGGTGTCAATTCACCCGAACACAACCCTGGATGATGTATTGGCTAATATGAATTTTAAACCAATCATTCCAATCAATTTGCCTTTCACCGAACCACCCACGGCTGAGCAGGTCCGCTTGATTCGTGATGAGATTGATCCGAATAGAGATTATGCAGGTGGTTAAAAAAACGAGATTTTATTATAAGTAGATTAGGAGAAAATTATGCCATACGTTGTGACTGATGAATGCTGTCTTTGTGGTGCCTGCATTTCAGGTTGTGAGAGTGAAGCAATTACCGAGACGGAAACAAAGGCTTTTATTGATGTGAATATATGTGTAGAATGTGGCACCTGTGAACGGAATTGCCCTTCGGCAGCAATTATTTTTGTGGAAGATGATGAATTAGCTAATTATCAATAAATTTATAGTCTCTGTGATCTTGTACAATCATCAGGGATAAATAAATATTAACTTTCTGTCTGGTTGAAATCTCAGCATAAATAATCGGAAAAGAAAGGATTCTCTTATTTCAATTTTTCTATGGGCAATTTCTGGTATTGTGTAAAAGTAGAGGAGGGAAACAGAACTAAACATTTTCCACCCATATATGTTGTTTTACGCGAAGCAGGTATTAGAGTAAAAACGTTGAATTTGTTCTGGAAAAGGTATGTTTGTGAAATAAGATGAACCTTTTTCGATTATAATTTATAAACTTGGAAAATCCTTATCCCATAAGCGAGAAAATTAAAATTATGAAAGATCCAACCGATTACAACGTTCGTGCAGTAGAACGGGCACTTAATATTCTGGCGTGTTTCGATAACGATCATCCTGAGCGGGGGATATCTGAGATTGCACTGGTTGCTAACCTTCATAAAGCGACGGCTTACAGAATTGTAACAACGCTGGTAAACCATGGTTACCTTGAGTGGCTGGAAGAGGCACAGAAATATCGCCTGGGCAAAGAATTAGCAAGTTTGGGATTCAAAGTTATTCAGCGAATGGATCTACGGCAGGAAGCACTTCCATACATGAAGGAGTTGGTTGAGATATGGGATGAAACCTGTGATTTAAGTGTATTTGACCAGGGGAAAGTATTCTACATCGAAATTATTCGAGGGAATCATGCGCTTACAATCTCAGCTGCAGTCGGTCAAAGGTTGCCCGCCTATTGCACTGCCAGTGGAAAATTATTTTTGTCGCACTTACCAGAATCTGAATTGGATGAAATATTAAAACAACCGTTATCTAAGAATACGGATAATACAGTCGTCAGTGTAAACGAATTACGCAAGCAATTTGAGGTGATTCGAAAGAATGGTTATGCAATTGACTACGAGGAGTTGGAACTTGGCGTATGTGCAATTGCTGCTCCTATATATAATCGAAAGGGTAGGATTGTGGCAGCCATCGGTAGTCCCAGCCCTATTAGCCGCATGACACCAGAACGGATAACTGATATTGCTGCATCATTCAAAAAAGCTGCATTCGCAATCTCCCAGCGCATGGGTTATGGACAATAAATTACACTTTAAACTTAAACATCAGGGCTAAAATTAATTCTCTGGTGTTTTTTGGCTTTCTAATCATAACAAAATAAATTGATCTTTTTAGAAACCCAAATTAACCCTGGAAAGGCCTAATTCAGCTTGCAATGTTAGTAGATTTTTTTGAACCGCAGGTGGAATTTCTACTCCCTCAGCTAAAACTTTTTGAGTATTGATGTATTCTTTTTCTCCGGCTGTAAAAACGCGGGATTGATCAGGTGAAATGGGTGAATTGCGTAAATCGCGCATGATATTTCCGGTGATCTTTTTGAAAGTTGCCAGAGGAATAAAATTTTCAATATTTATCGCCATAAAAAAGTGGCCAATACGCAGGAATTGAGAATTCCCTTCCGAATCTTCGTCCGTCAAACCCCACAGATACGTGCCATCCTGGAAAGCCGCTGAGAAAATCTCCACCATGGTTGCCAGACCATAGCCTTTATGTCCGCCAAACATTTCACCAAGCCCACCCACGGGGAGCAATGCCACGTTTCCAAGATCCATTTGTTTAATCATGTTATTGCTTTCTGTAGCTGAGACACCATCCTGATTGATGACCCATCCTTCAGGAAGTGGTTTGTTACCACGTGCATAGACTTCGATCTTACCGCGTGGGACAACCGAGGTGGCAGCGTCAAACATGTAAGGGAATGCCTCATCGGATGGAGCAGCGACTGCAATGGGATTGGTACCAAGCATCGGCTTGACACCAAAGGTTGGGGCTATGGATGGATGGGCATTCGTCACGCTCAAACCAACCAGACCTTCCTTCACAGCCATCAATGGATAATATCCAGCGACACCGTAATGACTGGAATTGCGTACTGCCACTGCACCAAGACCATTTTGTTTAGCTTTTTCGATGGCCATTTTCATAGCATGATGACCGATGACCATGCCCATTCCGTTTCCCCCATCCAGGACAGCTGTTGTAGGTGTATCCTTTACAACAGTGATATTTGTTTTTGGAAGTTGCAGTCCCTTTTTAATACGATCGTAATACATCTTGAGATGCGCGATGCCATGTGAACGCACACCAAAAAAGTCGGAAGTGATGATAACATTCGCAATGATTTTGGCATCTTCATCGGAAATCCCCATCGCAGCAAGGGCATCCAGCATAAATTCGACCAATGTATTGACCGGGACTTTAACACTTTGTTCTGACATTTTATTCTCCAAATGGTAGGTTTAAGAAATAAATATTTTTCCAGGGTTAAAGATATTTTGTGGATCGAGAGCCTGCTTGATGCTCCGTTGTACAGCGATGGATATGGGGCCGAGCGCTTTTTCAAGATAGGGGCGTTTAAGAACACCAACACCATGTTCACCCGAAAGTGTTCCACCGACAGAAAGGGCAGCACCAAAGATCTCAGCAACCATCTGCTCTACGGCTTTCCATTGTTCCGGATCACGTTTGTCGAAAAGGATATTTGGATGCAGGTTGCCATCACCGGCGTGACCGAAGATGACAATTTGTAATCCATATTTGGCACTGATACCGCGCAAGCGCTTTACAACTTCTGGAATGGCGCTGCGAGGAACGGTAATATCTTCGCCTAATTTATTGGGCGATCTCCGGGCTAATGCTGGGGAAATAGAACGGCGCGCCCTCCATAAATTGGCTCGTTCGGTTTCGTTCTTAGCCATTTTTACATTCTGAGCACCAGTTTCCTCGCAGATTCGTGCGCATGCTTCAATCTCAGAAAGCACTGTTTGTTCATCTGTTCCATCTGTTTCAATGATCAGGGATGCTCCCAGGTCAGTGTTCAACCCAAGGTGCATTGCCTCTTCAATACAGATCAGAGCAGTCTGGTCCATCAATTCCAATGTGGCTGGGACGATACCTGCCAGGAGAATGGCGTTAACTGTGCGAGAAGCATCGTCCAGCGACGCAAATTCTGCCAGAGCGGTTTTGGCGTAGCGTGGTTTTGCAACCAGGCGTAATAATGCCTCCGTAATGATACCAAGAGTCCCTTCAGAGCCAGTAAATAAGCTTTTCAGGTCATAACCTGTTACGTCCTTGATCGGTTTCCCGCCAGTTTCTAAAACCTGTCCGTCGGCAAGTACAACTTTCAATCCGAGCACATAATCGCCGGTCACGCCATATTTCAAACAGCGTGGACCACCTGCGTTACAGGCAATATTGCCACCAATGGTCGAGTGTTTGATACTGGATGGATCGGGGGGGTAAAAAAGTCCGGTTTTTTCAACTTCAGCCTGTAGGATGGCGGTGATCACACCAGCTTCTGCACGGACTGTAGCGTTTTCGGTGTCAATCTCTAAAATCTTGTTCATACGCGTCAGGCTGACAACGATCCCACCGCTTGTTACAGGAATGGAACCTGCTGCAAGCCCGGATGCCATACCGCGTGCTATGATCGGCACTTGATTCTCCACTGCCACTTTTACCACCTGGCTGACTTCTTCAGTAGATGCAGGCAGTACCACAACATCAGGAAGACCTTCTGCAAATGTACCATCATAACTATAAACAGCGAGGTCTTCAGGGGTGTGTAATACGTGTTTTTTCCCTACGATTTTAATTAGTTGATCAATGATTTGATTATTCATTTTCAGCCTCATAAGCTTCATCAAGCAATGTAATTGGATGAACGACACGCAAATTCAGGCCACGACGTTGCAGACCGGTATTTAATTGCATTTGACAGCCAGGACATCCGGAGGCGACCACCTGTGCCTGTGTGCTTTCTAGATTATTCATTTTACGATCCAGTACATGGGTGGATGTCTCGTAATGGGTAATGAGTTGACTACCTGCAGAACCACAGCATGTATCCGCTTCGGGCATTTCGACGAACTCGACACCATCAATCATTTTCAAAAGGTTGCGAGGTTGTTCCCATACTTTTTGTGCTCGTCGCAAATGACAGGGGTCATGATAGGTAACCTTTGCTTCGACTCTTCCCTTTGGTTTTTCAAGGGGAATTTCTGCAAGGAATTCGCTGATGTCACGCACCTTGGCACTGAATGTTTTTGCCCGATCTGCCCAATCAGGGTCATCTTTGAGATAATGACCATATTCTTTGAGTGTAGAACCACAAGTAGCACAATCGGTGACAACCACTTTCAGATTAAATTTTTCAAATATGGAAATATTGTGCTTGGCTGCTTTTCGGACCAGATCCATACGGCCATAACCAGTGGCTGGCATACCGCAACATTCTACTTCCTTGGGAGTGGTTACGTTACACCCATTTCGTGTTAGCACGCGCACGGTAGCTGAACTCTCTTCAGCAAACATAAGGCTTTGGGCACAACCCAAAAAATATCCTACCTCATGTTTGGCTTCACCACGTGCTTCGGAGAGCTGAGGTAGTATCTGGCGTAAGGGGCGTTTTGGCAGGTGTGGTAACATACCTTCCAAATCGCGTAATTGTTTCGGTAAGAGGCGTTTGATTCCCAGGGCATACACCAAACGTCGGATCCCCAAAGCCTGGTATAAGCGCAAAGGAAGCGTGGCAAGTTCCATTCGATTTGGATGGGGGATCAATCCTTCGAATAACTTCTTCTTCCAGGGTCGTGGATCACGCTGTTCCTGCACGTAGCGCATAGCCAATGCCAGGTCAGCAGGACGTATTCCAACCGGGCAGACATCGTTGCAAGCCATGCAGGCAAAACAACTGTACATTTGCTCGATGAGGTTAGGGCTGAGTTCAAGCTCACCATCCAAACCTTTACGAGCCAATGCCACCCTTCCGCGTGGAGATGCGGTTTCACTCAGGTATTCCTGATAGGTAGGGCAAACCGACAAACACAATCCACAGCGGATGCAGTTTAAATAATCGGTTTCAGCAGGTTTTTCTAAATCAATAAGGTTTGTCATACACATTTCCATTCAAACATGGGCTGTCTATTTTTGAAGCACCGGTAAAGTAAGCATGGCGTGGGGGACAATCAACACTTCGCATGCAGGGCCTAAATCGGCTTCAGCAAGTTTTAGGGCTTCTTCCATCGTTTCTGCCGGGATCATCTTGCAATCCCTGACCAGGTCTGGGTATTCACTTCCAACAATCACCACTTTGGCTTCTTCTAAAACCTTTGCCATGACAAATGCCCTTTGTTGTCCTGGTGGGTACCCATTGGCGCGAGCATCATCCAGAATGAATTGGACATTTGGGGCGTCTCGCATTGCTTTGAAAAAGCGTTGTTCGCCTACACCGGCTCCTGCGCCTTCTTCACATCGGGCTGGAATAATTAAGTAACCACCAGGTTTTACAACCGGTGTTGGCGCAAAGAAAAGGTAGGATGGTGCCCGGCTAGCCTGATAGATGTTTGCATCTTTCGGAAAACCAACACCACCGATGGCAATATCATATTGTTTATAAATTGGAACTTCATAGACCGATTTGCCGAAATTTACCAAATCCTGAAATGCCAGCTCAGGATCACCGGCAGTCACACGCAGGATGTTTTTGTCATCATCCAAGACAACATTTATAATAAAGCGCAAGTTTGCCCGTCTGGCTGCTTCGGTCACTGCTTCATGGAAGGGGTTGCCTTCAATCTGACCCAAACGTGTTCCGGGATGATCCGCGAATGCAGGACCGTGCGTATGAGCGATCAATGCTTCTCCCGCTGCACCAACAGCAACGGTTTTCCGTCCACCGGAGTAACCAGCGTATTGATGGGGTTCAACAATACCGGTTGCGATCAAAAGATCGGTTTCAATCACAGAACGATGTAACAGAACAGGTACACCACCTGGTGTAAAGCCAAGATCTACCAGAGCATCCGGGTTCTGTGGTTCATTGTCAATGACCTTGTAACGTGACACAATACCAGTACCAAGTTTGGTAATTTTCTCATCCTTGGAGGATGGACGATGCATACCAATGCCACATAATAATGTAATATCTTCGTCACGCACTCCGGCATGTTCCAGTTCCTTTAAAAGAGCAGGTACCAGGAGATGATCAGGACTCGCCCGGGTAATGTCTGTAAATACGATACAAACCCGGTCTCCGGGTTTGGCGATATTTTTAAGTGGAGATGTGCCGATGGGGTTTTCCAGTGCCTGCTGGATGGCTTTTGGTACATCCTGGATAACCTCCGCTGGCTGTGAAACAGCTATATCGGCTTTCATGCCTGGTAGCAAGGTGAAGTCCAAACTTGATTTACTGTAGGGGATTTTGTAGGTTTGTGATTGCATTTTGGAGGTTCCTTTTTAATGCGCTACTGATCATACCAAATTATAAGTTCGTTTTCCTTAATTTTAAAACCAAAAATGACGAATTGTGTTTTATAGGGTGAAAATCAGTTTCATTTTATTACACTCTGCATAACAAGTCAAGTTACAGATCATGCGGGATTTGTGTCACAAAAATGACTGGATGCAAAGTTTTGTTTTGTGAAAGTAATTGACATCAGGTGAAACATTTGCTACAATAGGGTTGTCGCACAACACGAAACATAGTTTCATTAGACGAAACACATCTTATTTCCCAAAAATAATAAAAATTAAAATCAAAACAGAGGAGCAAATAGTGAAAGAAGTACCTTTTGTTAAAGCGGCAGATGTTGAAGGGGAGTTCAGAAACCCTCCTCGCACCTCTAAATTGTTGTTAGCCCCTAAATTTGGAGGCGTTGATAACGTTTCAATGGGCATGAACATTACTGAAGTGGGAAGCATGATCCCTGATCATAAACATGATGACTCAGAAGAGGTGTTGTTCCTTATCAGTGGTCGCGCAAAAATCGTGATTGATGGTGAAGGCGAATGGGAAATTGGTCCTGAAACCGCGTTCTATTCCCCTAAAGGTGTAATGCACCGGGTGGAAAATATCGGTAATGAACCTCTCAGGATCGTATGGGTCTACAGTCCGCCACTGCCGGCTCACTGCAGTAAATAAAAAAAATTATAAATTAAAAATTATTAAAGGAGAATGAAATGATTTTTCAAGAAACACGTGATTACTTAAAAAAGATTGGTTTGCCAGAAGGCGATTTATGGGATATGCCGACATCTACTCAACGTTTTCCAGATGGAGCATCTTTCCGGATTGAAGTCCCAACAGTCAATACTGCAGATGCAGTCGCAGCATTATTGGACACATCGACAAAAAATGGAATTACCATTAATCGTGTAACAGAAACCTATGGTATGTTCAGACATACTCGTGATGAAATCAAACAATATGTTAAAAATTGTGCTGATTACGGTGCAGAATTGATGATGTCCGTTGGACCACGCGCTACTTATGATACCGGTGCTACAGTACTCTCCGAGCAAGGTGTTCGTATCAGTTATCGTTTACGTGGTATGGAACAACTTGTCCGTGCGGTAGAGGATGTTAAACGTGGTTATGACCTTGGTGTTCGTGGCTTCTTAATCTATGATGAAGGAATGTTATGGCTTGTAGGTCAGATGCGTAGAGACGGTGCTTTACCTAGTGATATGATCTTCAAAACATCAGCTCATTTAGGTCAGTGTAACCCTGCATCATTCAAATTGCTCGAAAGTCTTGGTGCTGATAGCATCAACCCAGTTCGTGATTTACAGATCCCAATGATCGCTGCTTTACGTGCTGCAGTAAAAACCCCATTGGATGTTCATACCGACAATCCTCCTGGGTCTGGTGGATTCATTCGTGTCTATGAAGCTCCAGAAATTGTGCGTGTTGCAGCTCCATTACATTGTAAAACTGGAAACTCTGTTGTCGCCGGACATGGTCAACTCACCTCCGCCAATGATGGAAAGAAAATGGCTGATCAGGCTTCAATTGTTGTCGAAATGGTTAATAGATATTTACCTGATGCTACACAAACACCAAAGTTTTCTTCTGATTTGCACCTCCCAGTAGCTTAAGAATAAATTTGTTATTTGAACTCTATTAATGAAAGGAGTGCAACATGGGTAATTGGGAATTACCACCAAAAGGTGGCCATATGGAAAACCCCAACGGGCTTTACCTCCAAACCATGAACATGACCCAAATTGAAGAACGGCTCAGAACCAATGATCTGATCTTCATTCCGGTGGGCAGCACGGAAAATCACGGTGCCGGACAGCCATTGGGGGAGGATACATTCCTGGTGACGCGCGCGTTGGAGCAAGTGGCATTGAAAATGGGTTGCACGATTGCCCAACCAATTTGGTATGCTTCTCACCCCCACAACCACCTCGGTATGCCAGGAACCATCGTCGTCCCTGAGGATGTACTGATAGCGAATATGCGCGCCATCATAACAGGCCTCTGGAATATGGGGTTTCGGAAACAGATCTTTGTCAATGGGCATGGACAGGAAGAGGTATTACCTCTGGCTATCCAGCAATGGCAGAAGAAATACCAGCTTCCAGCTGTCCTGATCACATTGCATACCTGGACAGTGATCCATGATCATATGAAGGACAAGGCTCACGGGGGTCCATTCGACACACCTTTTGCTCATGCGGATGAAGCAGAAGCTTCGTATTCATTGGCTCTCTTCCCGGAATTTATGGATCCTTCGCTATTTGTGGATAACAGACCGCATGGCTTTCTTCCTCCTGGCCATACAGATAAAGGTGGAGATGTCTATCATGCCCCTATCAAAGGTCACGAACATGTCGGGTTAGGAGGTATTGAGGTGAAGGATTACCCGGAAGGGGTCATCGGTTCTCCCTCGTTAGCTTCGGCAGATAAAGCCCTGGCAGGTATCAACGATCTGATGGATTACATGTGCAAATTGGTTGGAGACATCATGACCAGATTCCCCGCAGGCACTCTACCACCAGTGGAAGAGGTGACGATGCGTAGCCCAGAAGAAGTTGCAGAATATGTTAAGGGACCTCTAAAAGGTGGCAAGTCTATTTATACTCTTGCTTACCCACCGTAGTCCTTTATTTAGAAGAATTATAAATGTCAACGCGATCTCAGCTAGACCGCAAATTGATACGATGAATCAAACCCCACTATCAAGTTCATTTCTAGATTGTTATCAGAATTGAGCTGGTGGGGTATTTCCCTCTCAGATTAAATTTTATTAGTATAAATTAAAAATGGAGTGAATATGAAGTTTCTCCGCGTAAATATGAATCAACTTCAAACAGAATGGCAAAAGGTTCCTTCTACTTATGAACATTTAGGTGGACGGGCGTTGATAGCAAAGTTGTTGTTGGAAGAAATTCCACCTGCTTGCGATGCTTTAGGACCTCATAACAAGTTGATTTTTGCTCCCGGATTACTTGGTGGTGCAGGCGTTACAACTGCGGGCAGGTTGTCCGTTGGAGGTAAGAGTCCATTGACGAACGGGGTTAAAGAATCCAATGCGGGTGGTACAGCTGGTGATAACCTGGGAAGAATGGGAATCAAAGCTGTGGTTATCGAAGGGCAACCTACCCAAGGAACCTTCCATATCTTATATATTGGAAATGAAAAAACCGAACTATTGCCTGCAAATGAAATTCTTGGACTGGGGACTTATGCAACCTCAGAAAAATTACAGGAAAAATACGGGGAAGCTTGCACAATCATTTCGATTGGACAGGCAGGTGAATTTTTATTGACAGGTGCTGGCATTTGTTTAACAGGAGAACCTGGCCAGCGCAGTAATCATGCTGCCCGTGGAGGTTTAGGTGCAGTTATGGGTAGTAAAGGGTTGAAGGCCGTTGTAATTGAAAAGCCAAATGCAAAGACCGTCCCTTTTGCAGATGTGGAACTGTTCCGGTCTGCATCGAAGCGCTTGGCTAAGGAAATTATTGATAGTCCGAAATTAGGGCCAAAAGGCGGGACCCATACCTATGGTACGGCTGCTATCACTGGCGCTGTCAACGAGATGGGTTCGTTCCCTACCAGAAACTTCAGCACAGGCAGTTTTGAAGATTCAGTAAATTTGCGTGGTGAAACAATCCGTGAAACTATTCTGGCACGTGAGGGGAAAATTGGTACCCGTTGCATGCCGGGTTGTGTAATTGGTTGTCGCCATGAATATGTTGATGAAACGGGAAATCCAATTGTTGCAACAATGCAGTATGAGACCATTGCCCTGGTTGGTTCGAACCTCGGGATTGGAAATCTGGATGAAGTAGCAAGTCTCAATTACATGTGCAATGATTATGGTCTGGATACCATCGAAACAGGCGCAGCTTTGGGTGTCGTGCTTGAAGCTGGTTTGGGACAATTTGGAGATACAGAGGGCATAATT
>JACZIY010000197.1 GCA_014860845.1 Anaerolineaceae bacterium | reverse complement strand
TACATTATAAGATGTTAGCTTATCATTGGAATCACCAAACCCCCAAAAATCAAGCGCATAAGCCCGATTTGTTTTTCCAATCGCTGACATAGTTTCCTGCCAGAGCCCCCATGATCCCAACCAGCCATGTAAAAAAATTACAGGTTTCCCTTTTCCAAAAACCTCATAATGTAATAATCCTTTATCAGTTGTGATGGATGACATCAGTGCAGACTACTTTGCGTCCATCTCAGCCAAAATGGTATAAAGTAATTCTAAAAGAACCTTTTTAACCGAGTTTTTATCATGTGCCACACAGGGTAATAATTTTATTTTTGGGTCCAACCTTAAAGCAAAACGCATATCTTCGAGATCCCATGCATCCTCTAAATCTTGTTTGTTGGCAGCAACTACATAAGGAGTTGGTGCATAAGCTCGAAAAGTTTCCAGAATATAACGGGCTTCCCGGAATGTCTCAGGTCGGGCACTATCCACCATAACGATAAAGCCCAGCATACCTTCTGAAAGAATTTCCCACATAAAATCAAATCTTCTTTGGCCGGGTGTGCCAAACATATAGAGTACTAATTCTTTGTCGATTGTGATTCGACCAAAATCCATGGCAACCGTTGTAGCGTTCTTAATTTTTTCAGCTTCAAGGGAAATTTTTCTTTCAGTGGAAACAACATCAATTTCACTGATTGACTGGATAAATTCTGTTTTTCCTGAACTGAATGGACCTGTTACTACGATTTTTACCGTCTGCATAAATTACCTGTTTTCAAATTGCGCGAATTCTATCGATAATTCGATTAATCAATGATTTCTGTTCGGTTTTGTTCGTTTTAGGGAATGCTCTCGGTGGTACTGTAACAGTCTGTTCTCCAGGACGGATTACAGTAATCAAACCAGCCTGTAGTAAAGAGTAAACAATTCGTCTGATCTCTAAATCATTCAATTTTGTTGCTTTTGCAATCTGTCGCATGGTGTTTTTGGGATTCACATAATAAACGACCCGCCATTCTTCCACACTGAGATTGATATTCCTGATATTGATACCGGGGCGATCACTGAATTTTAATGACATATCCAGTGAGGGAATTTCCTGTTGTAATTGTTCCCATTCTCTTATCTGCCGTGAACCTTCTATGATCAGGTTTTCAAGATCCATCCGGATGGGAATTTTACCAGAAGGCTGCAAAGTGTTTACCTCGAAATTGAACATACCTTCCACCCATGTGAATAACTGACGAACAATACCTACAAAATATTGTTGTAAACTTTCAATAATGTCATATTGACTTAGATACCCAGCATTAATTAATAGAATCCCGAGTTCTTTATCATTCATGTTTGCTGCACGTTCAGACAGAATGGAATATTGGCGAGAGCTGATTTTTTTGCTTCTTCTTAAAATTCCTGCTAATGAATTATCCAGATGATCTAGCTGGGCATAAATCAATTTGCCCTCACGAAAAGTAATCTTGGCAACATCGGCAGGACCCACAACAACCAGGGTACCTGTTTTACAGGCCAGATTTACAAGATTCAATAATTGAGTGATAGTAAAATCGCGCAGGTTACCTTTTAAGGCCATTTGATTTCCATATCTTAAGCATGAATTGAGAAATTATACAGGTAAGCAGCATGTAAGTCAATTAAATCTTATTTACGAATTCGCTAGATGTTCAATCTCCCCTCTATCAGCCAGTAAATCTCCTGTATAATTTTTCCAAATGCGATATTCAATAGACTGATTAAAGGAAGAGATTTTTTCAATGCTAAATATTGTCAGTACACTCAATGGCCAGGATCTTGGGTTCTTAAAGATCGTTGCCAATGCCTGGGGTTTAGAAATCAAAGCACCGGATGCCTACACCGCCAGAACTCAATTAGCCGTTGAAATGGATAATCCAGAAATAATTAAAGAAATTTACGAAGTTTTTCCTGAAAATGTTCGTCAAGCCTTCGATACCCTATTAGATAATGAAGGAAAAATACCCTGGGCAAAATTTGCACGTGATTTTGGTGAAATCCAGGTAATGGGGTCTGCCAGGAGAGATCGTGAACGACCCGACCTTAATCCAGCAACACCTACTGAATATCTTTGGTATAGAGCATTTATCGGTCGCGCATTCCTAAGCACTGAAACAGAACCTCAGGAATTTGCTTTCATTCCGGAAGAAATTTTTTCTTACCTTGAGCCAGTTCATATTCAAAAAAAACAAATACCTGGACATTCAGCCACATCCAAAGAAACTAAATTCTTTTATCCAGCTTCCGACAAAATTCTGGATGACATTTGTACTTTACTAGCTGCACACCGAAATAGTTTTTCAATTGACATCCTTCAAGATTATTGTGATATTCCATTCAAGTTTATAAATCCCCTTCTTATTGATCTAAAATTGATGTCAGAAAATGGAATAATGGATCCTGATCAAGTACGATTATTCTTAGAAACTCCCCGTGAAAAATCATTAGTAGTACTTTTCAATCATTGGCTTAAAAATAACCTATTGAACGAAATGGAACTGATTCTGGATTTTATCGTTGAAGGAGTTCTTGATCGCAATCACCAGAAAGTCCGTGAATTCCTTCTGGATCAGATTTCTCTGATACCAGATGGAAAATGGTGGAATCTAGAAAGTTTCGTTGTGTATATTTATCAGATCAATCCTGATTTTCAGCGCCCAGCCGGGAATTATGACACCTGGTATATCAAGAAGGTAGAGACCGGTGAGTATTTACGCGGTTTTGAGCATTGGGATGCAATTGACGGCACTTTTCTTCGGTTTATGCTCACGGGACCATTATTCTGGTTAGGATTGGTTGACCTGGCTGCCAGCGACGGTGATAACGATATCCAGGCTTTCAAATGTTCCAATTGGTGTGCAGATTTATTATCCAACCAGCC
>JACZIY010000196.1 GCA_014860845.1 Anaerolineaceae bacterium | reverse complement strand
CCGGTGAAGAAGTAAACATAACCCACCTGTTCCCCGGTGATATCGATGCTCAGTCGCACTGCATCACCCGGTGTCACGCTGTTGGCACTGGTCGTGATCTGCGAGAGGCTGATCGTCCCGCTACCAGGAGCCCGGGTGATTCCACTGGTAGCAGGCACCACCGGTTCGGCAGCATCTACGGAGAAGGAACGATCATTGTAATGATAGACAAGGAAGTCATCCCACAATGTGACACGGGCAAAGCGATCGGCGAGGGCGATGTAAGACTGCATACCAGTATAAGGAGAACGGTAGAGTGTCGAGTTGGGGAAGTAAATGGCAATGCCTGTAGAACCTGGTTTGGAGTTCCCATGCCGTTCAGCCACAATAACGTTCTGCAGACTGCTGAGAACATTGTTAGCAGCAGTGCGAATTCTGGAATCATTGCTTTGTTTGGCTACCAGCTGTACAAAATGTCCCAAATCGATGAAGGAAGGTGGTACCTGGTTACCAAAGATGCTGGTATAGGATTGGGCATAATTACGGGCACTGGCTACCAGTGACTGATCAATATCTTGCATGGCAAAGGTGAAATCATTGAAGGTCTCAACAAAATCAGGAAGAGCGTTCAGATCCACTGCGGTGAGGGTGATATTTTTCTCGAGCTGGCTGACAAGTTGCTCAGCACTGACACGCGCAGGACCGAAGAAGCCGCCACTGCTAGAATTCTGGCGCAAGTAATCCATCCGGGCATTTTCATCTGTTATACGTTTATCCTGATCAATATAGGATTCAACGATATTGGTAGCCAAATCAGCTGTGGAGATGGAGGGATCGTAAACCAGCAAGCTGAGGAAGGCTGAGTATGCCCAACCCAGACTGGGTTCTGTTTCCTCGGAAGCGACTGCGTAATCCGCGTAAGGCTGGAGGGCAGAGTAGACCTCCAGCTGGGACATAAGACAGGCATCCATACCAATCAGGTCGAATTTTTGAATGCCGGTGTTTGCCTGGATATCCGCCAGAGCCCGATCCAGTTCTGAGAGGTAAATGGCATCATCGGGGAGCTGCTGGATCAGGGGGGCACTGCCGCTATCCCGTCCGCCAGGAGCAGGATCTGTCCAACCGCCTGGCCAACCCATGCCATGATCGGACAGGATCAGCACATAATGATCGGATGGGTAGGTATTGACCGCCCAGGTCACAAAATCGACCAGGGAATCTCCGTCCGCCATGTTGATTTCACCCAGGTCTTCCACCAGTTCCGATCCAATGGCATTGAGGTCATCATCATACAAAACCAGATACCGGCGCGTACTGCGCCAATCACCATCGCCGGAGAAACCACCCCGATAGCGGTCGATCTGGGTCACAATTTTTACATCGGGGGATGATCCAATGCGTTCCATCTCGTTCAGGTCAATGAAGATATCCTGCTCGAGTACCTGATCATCTGCATCCTGATAGTTCATTACCAACCAGGTGTTGCCATCTCCGCTGGATGGAGGTGGGGATGGCCGAGGTGTACGGGTGGCTTCTACAGCAGCTGGTTCATCATAGGTGTAGGGTTGCTGTTCATCCACCGGTGTTTCACCTCCCAGGTCAAGACCATTTGAAAATACAAAAAAGAGTATCAGGATCACGATAATAGCGATGCCACCACATCCTAGTTTTACTTTGCCCCCACCCAGAAGGCTACCCGCAGAACCAAACAGTGATCCACCGCCACCGCCGCCGGTATAGGTTCCACCACTGCCGCTACTACCTGCTGCAGATTGGTCGGATTGACGCCGTACTGGTGCAGTTGCACGTCGTTGCGGTTTTTCGCCTTTGCGGCGTCGCTGAACATCAACTTCAGGTTTATCAGACATGTTTGCCCTCCGGGTGAATAACAGTTTCTGCTAA
>JACZIY010000195.1 GCA_014860845.1 Anaerolineaceae bacterium | reverse complement strand
CAGGGTCAACGGTGTAAAAATTGCCTGGATGAACAAATTATGGCTGGCATGCAGGATGGCAGCAGTCCATAAGCTGCCTGATTTGAGTCGTAACCAGGCAAATGCAAAACTGATTCCCAACACCATGATAGTAAACATCACCGCAGCATACCATTTAGGGATTCCTTGCATGTTATAGTCAGAGAATAAAATGATCGGTAGATGCCATACTGCCCAGACAGCACCACTGATTAAGGAGAGCTTTGGAAAGGTGGTTACCTTAGCCAGTTCCGGTACGAAAACACCACGCCAACCGATTTCCTCCCCAGTTGCTGTAATCAGGCTGCCTATCATACCAAATATCGGAGCAATAAAACTGATCGTCAGAATACTGACGACAGGACTTGAATTTGGGATACCGTATGCTTGAGGAAGGGCGGATAAGAATTGTGAATTAGGGACACCTCCAAGCCCGGTAATCCAGGTTATTCCATATACAACCAGGCAATAGAGAACGGGCAATAAATAGGCAATTAACAGATATTTTGCTTTGCCGAATTTCCACCCCATCCCTCTTAATGTATGCTCAAATATCAATTGTGTGATAATACCTGATACTCCTGGAACCCACATTAGCAGTAGAACCAATCCACCCCCAAGACCGTGAAGACTCCCGGATTGGAAGATGAAGTAATAAACAACAGTTGAAAGGATCAACACAAGTGATAAGAAAAAGAAAATTTTTTTAACCGCTCTAGATTTAGGGTTCATAAGCAAGAAATTCCTTTAACAATTTTATATGCTGTGAGAGAAAAAAGACTTAAAATTATCTACGTACGTTTTTGAAGGATTGCTTCAATATTTTAACCGATTTATTATACATATGACGAAAGAAAGAATGAGTAAATCAAGGAATTGGAAACAAGATTTATTGAAATAAACCAAAGTCAAATTTATTTTGAGCAATCAGGGTCCGGAACACCATTGATATTCATCCATGGCGCCTTTGCTGACTCAAGCATGTGGGATCCGCAGTGGGAGTATTTCCAGGATAGATTTCAAGTCATTCGGTATGATCTGCGGGGTCATGGAAAAACCGGTCCTTCCGGATTGGATACCTACCAAATGGAAACATTTGTTGATGACCTGGCAGCATTAATGGATTTTTTGGATATCTCATCAGCAATTTTTTGTGGTGTGTCTTTTGGTGGGAGCATTGCCCAGGGTTTTGCGTCTCGATATCCGGAAAAAGTGAAAGGATTGGTACTCGCAGGATCGATGGTATCAATGAGTTTAACCTTTAGCGAGAAGATCCAACGCTATGTATTGGTACCTAAATGGTTGATGTCAGGCATCATCAAGTCAATGAGTGTCAAGCAGTTCGTTGAATTCTCCTACTTTTTATCCAGAATTTTCTTTGGAAAGAACTTTTTAAGCTATGATGAGAAAGTCTCGGAGTATTTAAGAAATTGTATGGTAACAATCGATTCTCAGGAATATCTGAAGATCTGGCAAGCCATATACGGATTTAATTCTTTCCCTTTGGAACGAATTACTAGTCCAACACTCGTCTTGAATGGAGAAAAAGAGCCTAAAAGAATTATCAACCATTCGAAAGAATTAATTAAAAGAATCCCCCTTACCCAATGGGAAATTATAGCACAAGCAAAACATAGTATGAATATGGAAAATGCCAAAGAATTCAATCGAATTTTAGATGAGTTTATTAGATTTTTGAGCTAAAAGCTTACAAATCACTTATAAAACAAATTGCGAACACTTAACAAG
>JACZIY010000194.1 GCA_014860845.1 Anaerolineaceae bacterium | reverse complement strand
GGATATTACCCTGACCGGATCAATGGATTCTCGTGTTGCACCAACAGTAACAACGATTTTTTTGCCTTGCAATGGTCCATTTTTTGATAAAAATAATCTAGTGAACTTGATAACTTCATCAACAGGGACTATATTATCTCTGGATTCAGAATCTGTATCCATTAAGACGTGAATTCCTCGAGATCTCAATTTCTCGAGATTTTCAACTGTCGCGATGTTATCTGAAATCATCAGATCCAAATCTGGTACCAGTATGATAGGACATTTAACCGACATAGCAGTGTATACCAGAATGTTATCACTAATACCGTTGGCAATTTTAGAAATTGTATTTCCACTGGCAGGAGCAATGATCAATAAGTCTGCTTCATACTGATTTTCCTGAAAGAATTGTTTCTGGTTTATTTGCCACCATTCTTCATCGGTGTATACGTGTCTTCCTGTAATGACTTGAAAAATCAATGGAGAAATTAACTTTTTCGCGCTAAATGTCATAAACACGTCCACGATAGCCCCTAATTCAACTAATTTAGTGGCTATGGTGGCAGCCTGATATGCTTCCAGAGAACCTGTTACACCTAACAAAATTCTTTTACCAGTCATTACATTCATTTTTTTCTCCAAATCGATGGTGAATGGATAGGATTATGGTTTATATTTTTTCTTTACTGTCTCAATGATCTCCGAAACGTAGTCAAATCGATTAAAAGCTGGCATTAAATATACACCTTGCAGTTCAGCCCTCATTAACTCGATTAATTCTACCGCTATTTTTATACCTTCTTTGGCAGATTTATCACCTGCTTTCCGCATGCGATTAATAATTGCATCAGGAATGATAATTCCCGGAACTTCGTTATGCAGAAACGCCGCATGGCGATCAGTGGCAAGTGGTAATATACCAACCAGGATTTTTAAATTCGGATCTCCAGCCTGTTCCCGAAACCATCGCAGCTGTTCCAAAGCAGATTTGGCATCAAAGATCGGTTGTGTCAATACAAAATCAGATCCTGCTTTTCTTTTCCGTAAGTGATTCTTCAATTCAATTTCAGGGCTCGGGGAATTGAGATTGAGCGCACTTCCTACAAAAAATGAAGTTGGTTGTCCAATTTCCGAACCAGCATGGTCAATACCGATATTAAATGATTGTTTTATTAATTTTATTAAACCAGAGGGGACTAAATCATAATTATCCATTGCTTCAGGATAATCTCCAATTGCTGTTGGATCGCCCATCACCACAAAAACATTCCTGATACCCAAGGCATGCGCTGCCAGTAAATCACCCTGTACGCGTAGTAAATTTCTTCCACGGGTAGGAAAATGTAAAACAGTTTCGACACCCACATAGCGTTGAATTAGATTGCAGACAGCCCAGGGGCTCATTCTCATCCGCGCCATAGGACTATCGGCCACATTAATAACATCAGCACCCGAATCCGCTAAGAGACTCGCACCTGCCAGTAATTTTTTTGTACTCAAGCCTCTGGGAGGATCCATTTCGACAGCAAACACAAATTGATTTGCATCAATTTTTTGGGACAATTCAGATTTAGGTGCTTCTTTTTCAGCTTCGCTCTCTACTTGGATTTCAGGGATTTCAAGTCCGAAAGCGATATCAGATAATTTGGTCTCCTGAATGATCCTGGAAATTGCCTGAATATGCTGTGGGGTGGTTCCACAACACCCTCCGAGAACTTTTGTACCTGCTTGCCAGAAGGAGATCGCATAATCACCAAAATATTCTGGGCCTGCAGGGTACATGATTCTTCCGTCTTGTTGTTCCGGCCATCCAGCATTGGGCATCACTGAAAACACCCCATTGGGGACAGCAGTTTTCATTTTTTTTAGAATTCTTAATAATTGCAAAGGACCACCAGAACAATTAATTCCTATGACATCCGCGCCACTGCTATAAATACTGGTCGCAACTTTTTCGGGTGGGTCTCCTAATAAGGTAAGATCATCACGTGTAAATGTCATGGATGCAATGATTGGAATATTTGGATTAATTTCTCTCGATGCTAAAACAGCTTCCCTCACCTCATAAAAATCCGTCATGGTCTCAATGATAATGACATCAACACCAGCATCTATAAGTGCTTGAATCTGTTCTTTAAATGCATCTCGAGCATCCTCCAGTTGCACACGACCAAAAGGCGCCAATCGAACACCCAATGGTCCCACATCTCCAGCAATGATGATGTCTCTAAAACTGGCCATTGCAACCCGGCGAACCAGTTCCACACCAGCCTGGTTGATTTCTGCAACTTTATGTTCAAGACCAAATTGAGATAACTTATAGCGGTTTGCCCCAAAAGTATTGGTTTGAATCATGGTTGAACCCGCTTCTATGTAAGCGCGATGAACATCTGCAACCTGCGCAGGGTGAGTGATATTTAAATGATCAAAACATTCATCAAATCTAATTCCACGTTGATGAAGCACTGTTCCCATCGCACCATCGGATAGGATTGGCTTTTCCTGTGAAAGACTCTCAATAAATTTATTTTTCTCGCTCATTTCTTTTGTTCTTTCATAAGTTGATCCACGCGGCTGGTTCCAATGTTGAAATATTTTGCCTGGGGATGATGCAAGATGATTGCCGCTGTAGATTGTTCTGGTACCAATTGGAAAGCTGATGTAAGATGCATATTCAATTCCTTTTCAACTGGTAATAGTCTGAACACTTTTTCATGATCGTTTAAATCCGGAATCGCTGGATACCCCCAGGAATAGCGCTTGCCCTGTTCTTTCTTAATTCCCAACTCTCTACGAATGTGGTTGTGTAAATAATCTGCTGTTGCCTCAGCGGTTTGCACAGCCAATCCATGAGTGAAATATGCTTCCGTGTAATCGCCATTTGCCTGGAGTTTTTCAAACCGTTCCGTGGCTTTATCACCAACTGTAACAACTTGTAATGCTACAACATCCATTCTGCCGCTTTCAACAGGGGCAAAGTAATCTGCCAAACTTAGGTTTTCTCCATCTGATTGCCTCGGGAAATTAAAAACTTCAATTACTGTAGGCTTCGGATTTGTTATGGTGTTTTCATCATACACAAGCAAATCATTGCCAGATGACTGTACCGGGAAATATCCATAAACTGCTTTGGGATTGAGCCATTCATTTTGTCTGGCATCTTTTTTCATTCTGGCTAATCTGGCTTCAAAATCTTTTTTTAATCTTTTCCATTCATCACCGTGGGTATTTTTCGCTCCCCAGGATAGGCGAAATAGTTCATTGAGTGATAAATGCTCAAAAACTGCTTCTAACGGCATAGATTTTACAACTTTCGGTCCCCATCCAGGTACACTTGGAATTAGTTCAGAAGTTTTAATGGTAGATCGTTTCAATACCTGAGTTAAATTCTCATTCCCACTGTTTACGACTTTTCCCAATTCCATATCAGATTCTTTTATTATTTGATCTTTGAGTTTATCGAAGTCAGATGAATTCATAATTTGATCCATTGTGGATAAACCTTCGAAGGCATCCTTACAATAAAACACACCACCTTGATAGTATTCGTTTGAGTCTGTCATCAGGATGCGTCGTCCAAACCTTCGATTAATGGCAGCTCCCCCAATCAGGACAGGAATTTTTGCATTCCTTCGTTGTAATTCATTCACAATCAGTGGCATTTGTTTACTGGTACTTACCAATAAAGCACTTAGCCCGATCGCATTGGCTTTGGATTCAATTGCTGTAGAGATAATTGTCTCTGCTGGCACCTGTTTTCCTAAATCGATGACATCATATCCATTATTAGTCAGAATCGTCTTGACCAGGTTTTTTCCGATATCATGAACATCTCCATAAACCGTTGCCAGAACCATCAAACCTTTGCTCACCCCTTCTTTTTTCTCCAGATATTTTTCCAAATATGCGACTGATTTTTTCATCACTTCAGCCGACTGAAGTACAAAGGGCAGAATCAGTTCACCAGAGCCAAACTTATCCCCTACATCTCTCATGGCTGGCAATAAGACATTATTTAAGATATCTACTGCTTTTTCGGAGGAGGAAATAGCCCCGCGATTTTCAATTAATGTATCGATATCTTTTTCAACACCTTCTTTTTTCCGGTGAACAATGCTCCAATGCAATCGTTCTTCAGGGGTCATTGACTTCAATAAAACATCCTGTTTTGAATCCTTATCTCCAGGTTTGGCACTATTTTTTTCGTAATAACCAATTAAATCCTGTAATGCGGTTTCTTTTCGATAAAAAATAAGATCTTCCGCCAACCGTCTTTCTTCTTCAGAAATTTCCAGATAAGGCGTGATATGAACTGGATTGACGATCGCCATGTCCAATCCTGCCTGAACAGAATGATACAACATGACACTATTCAAAACTGCTCGAGCTGCTGGTGATAATCCAAAGGAAACATTGCTGACACCTAAAGATGTATGCACATCCGGAATATTTTCTTTGATGAGCCGAATGCCTTCAATCGTTTCTTGAGCAGACAAATTAAATTCTGGGTCACCGGTTGCTAGCGTAAAGGTTAATGCATCGATCACCAGATCTGAAGGCGATAATCCATGTTCATTTACAGCCACTTCCACCAGCCGTTTGGAAATTTCTAATTTTCTTTGCGCAGTTTTAGCCATGCCTGCTTCATCAATGGTTAATACTAAAACAGTTGCATTATATTTTTTTGCTAACTGAAATACTTTATCTGCTTTTTCTCGTCCCGATTCAAAGTGTGTTGAATTGATCATACATCGACCTGGTGCGGTTTGTAACGCCATTTCCATCACATCTAACTCAGTCGAATCGATCACCAACGGGACTTTAATATTCGGTGCAATTTTCTTTATGACCCTGCGAATAGTCTCTGCTTCATCAGCCCTTTCGGTTAATGCAACACAGATATCCAAACCATGTGCACCACCATCCACCTGTTGTTGTGCAATTCCTAAAACACGCTCATAATCCTGATCCAATATTATTTGTTTAAATGTTTTACTGCCTTGCGTATTGAGTCTTTCGCCGATCAAAAATGGTGCAGGTTCCTGTTGCATATTCATAACCTGAATGGCAGAAGCTAATTGAGCGCGTTGAATGATGGGTCGTGGTGGATGTTTCTTTCCGCCCACTTTCTCAACCAGTTCTTTCAGATGTAGGGGAGTTGTTCCACAGCATCCTCCCACAACACTGATTTGATACTTATCAATGAATTCACTCAAGGCTTCGGCAAATTCGGTAGGTGATAAAGGGTAAACCGCTTCTCCATCCACATTCAAAGGGAGTCCAGCATTCGGGATACAGGAAACCGGCAAACTAGAATTTTCTCCCAAAAAGGATATTGGTTCACGCATGTGCTCAGGTCCGGTGGAACAGTTCAATCCAATTATGTCGATCGGCATGTCCTCCAGGATCGCCAGCGCAGCTGCGATGTCTGTCCCTAATAACATACGCCCGGTAGTATCCAATGTTACCTGTGCCTGAATGGGTAAATAAATACCTGTTTCTTCAAACGCCTGCTGAATACCAATAATACATGCCTTTACTTCGAGTATGTCCTGAGATGTCTCAATTAATAAGACATCCACACCACCTGTGATTAATCCTTTAGCTTGTTCCTGAAAAACAGCAACCAATTCATCAAATTGGATATTCGACAGTTCGGGATCCTCCATGCTGGGTAATTTTCCGGATGGACCAATCGAACCAGCCACAAAACGCTTCTGATGTGTGCTTTTGGTGAATTCATCTGCAAGGTTTTTGGCTAATTCAGCCGCTTTTTTGTTGATTTCTACAACACGATCATGGATTCCATATTCAGCCAACGTAATCCGATTCGATCGGAATGTATCGGTCTCCAACACATCGACTCCGACTTCCAGAAAAGATCGGTGAACTTTTTCCACGGTTTCAGGTTTGCTTATGACAAGAAAATCATTACATCCAAAATATTTTTCTCCACCAAAATCTCTAGCAGTCAAATCCAATTTCTGTAAACTGGTGCCCATTGCCCCATCATAAATTAACACTCGTTCTTTTACAGCATCCAAAAATGATCGATTGGTGTATTTTCTCTGCATAAATTCTCCACTCAATGTCCAAATTTATAAAAAAAACCTCTCATGAAGAGAGGTCAATTTTTGGTTGATCTCATCTTCCAGAGCTGCATTGCTCTGCCGGAATTGGCACCTGAAATTCCAGGTTGCCGAGGTTTCTCAGGGCCGGTCCCTCGACCTCTCTTGATGAGTAGCACGTGGTTAAATCCTACCACAAAAGAGATTCAAGGTCAAAAAATGGTGTATGCTTTAAAGGTATTAATT
>JACZIY010000193.1 GCA_014860845.1 Anaerolineaceae bacterium | reverse complement strand
TGATTCATCTGGATATTGACTATATGGATGGGTTTCGAGTATTTACCTGGAACGATGAGCGCTTCCCGACGCCGGAACGAATGCTGTCGGATCTGAAACGAAAGAATTTCCGGGTGGTAACAATCATTGACCCGGGTGTTAAAGTTGACCCGAATTACGCCGTGTACCGTGAAGGGGTGGAAAAAGGCTATTTTGTACGCGATGCGCGTGGCAAGATCAGCTCCGGATTTGTCTGGCCGGATGAATCGGTATTCCCGGATTTCAGCCGGAAAGAAGTGCGTGACTGGTGGGGGGATTGGCAGCATGGGTTGGTCGAACAGGGTGTGAGCGGTATCTGGAATGATATGAATGAGCCCACTCTATTTGAGAGACCTTTTAGCCTGGGTGGAGGGCGTGGTGGTACGTTGCCCTTGAAAGCCGAACAGGGTGCTCCGGAAGAAGTCACCACGCATGCCGAGTTACACAATCTATACGGATCCCAAATGGCACAGGCATCTTATGAAGGCATGCGTAAATCCAGACTGAATGAACGAGCTTTCCATCTGACACGATCCGGTTTTGCGGGTGTGCAACGCTGGTCTGCTTCCTGGATGGGTGACAATGGATCCTGCTGGGAGCATCTCGAGATGTCGATGGGGCAGCTCATGAACATGGGAATTTCCGGAATCCCGTTTGTCGGGGCAGATATTGGCGGATTCTATGGCAATGCCACCCCGGAGTTATTTGCGCGCTGGATTCAGATTGGATCGTTATACCCCTTCAGTCGTGGTCATACCTGCACGGGGACAGCAGCGCAAGAGCCCTGGCAGTTTGGGGAGGAAGTGGAAACCATCGCCAGAGATTATCTATCCTTGCGTTACCGTCTGATGCCCTATTTATACTCTGTGTTCTGGAAAGCCGCTCAACGCGGCTACCCGGTCTGGAGATCCTTGTTCCTGCATTATCCCGAGGATAAACAAACTTACCATATCGATGATCAGGTATTGATTGGTCGCTATCTGATGGCTGCTCCGATCCTGAAACCAGGTCAGACAGCCCGGCAGGTGTATCTACCGGAAGGCACCTGGTATGACTGGTGGGATGGCTATCGCTTTGAAGGTGGACGCTATATCCTGGCTGAAGCACCTCTGAACAGAATGCCATTGTATGTACGTGCCGGAGCCGTCATCCCAATGGGTCCGGCCATGCAATATGTGGGCGAGAAACCTCTGGAGCCATTGAGTTTGCATCTTTTCCCTGGTGACAAAGCAGAATTCACCCTATATGAGGATGACGGGATCAGCCTGGATTATCAGCAGGGGAAATTCGCCACCACGCGTTACCAACTGCGCGGGGATGATCACACAGCAGAGTTGGAAATATTTGAACGTGAGGGCGATTATGAAGTCCCAGTACGCTCTTTGCACGTGATTTTGAGGGATGGGCGGCATTACCAACAGAAGCAATTTGTGGACAGCGGAAACGCACGCATCGTCCAGTTTGAACGGATGATTGGATCATGATATAAAAAGGCGCTTTCAGGGTGAGATACCGGAAAGCGCTTTGTTTTGAATGGGATTGAGTCAGAATGGAGTTGAAAATGAACAGCTTTAATACACCAGAATGGGTACACCATGCTATTTTTTACCAGATATTTCCCGATCGATTTGCCAAATCCAAAAAGGTTTTGAAAGCAAATAATCTGGAGAGTTGGGATTCCGCACCTTCTGTTTATGGATACAAAGGCGGCGATTTACTGGGGGTGGTGGAGAAGCTGGATTACCTGCAGGACCTGGGGGTGAATGCGATCTATTTCAATCCGATCTT
>JACZIY010000192.1 GCA_014860845.1 Anaerolineaceae bacterium | reverse complement strand
AATTGTACTGGGGAGTACAACGACCGCGTTTGCAGCACCGGATAAGTTGATCGGTGTCAATGTCGTTCTCAATACGGATTTAAATGATGAAATCCTGGTTGAGTTGGGTACGCATGGAAAAGTTCGTGATCTGATCCCTGCAATCAACGCACTGACCATGCAGGTACGCGAGAGTAAGTTGGATACCATTCGGGCTTTACCATTTGTGGAAGCAGTCAACCCGGATGCGGTACGTAATGGTGCACCGGTGGACACAGTGGCAGTGGAAGATTTTATGGATGGTCTTAGCACCTGGGATTTAGACGCAGTTAACGTGACCGACTTCGGACTTGATAATCGTCAGGTCGCGTATGATGGTTCTGGTGTCTATGTGGCAGTGCTGGATACAGGTCTGGTGGATAGCTGGCGTCAATTCTTCCCACAAGAGCGTATTGCGACAGATTATGCCAAATCATTTGGTGGTGGTGGAGGTGAGGTCGGAAATGTCTCCGAACAACCCAATAAATGGGAACATGACCAGAACAGTCATGGCACGCATGTCACCAGCACAATTCTTGGATATAACCTTCGAGGTACTCCAGTAAATGGTGTTGCCCCTATGGCAACAGTCATTCCGGTAAAAGTGCTCAATCAGAATGGTTCCGGTTGGTCATCTGTGGTAGCACGAGGAATCATGTACGTAGCTGAACTCAAAGCTGGTCCATTGTCGGATCATCCCGTCGTGATTAATATGTCTTTGGGTGGATCAACACTGGATACCATGGAAAAAGCTGCGATAGATTATGCGATTGAACAAGGTGTCATTATCGTTGCTTCTGCTGGAAATGAAGGCACAGCTGGTATGGGTTACCCAGGAGCATATGCACCTGTTATCTCTGTGGCTGCATCTGGTTGGGTTGGTGAATGGACTCCACCTGGAAATCGAGCGTGGTGGTACAACCAAGATGTACTTGAAACAACCAGTCCTGATGATTTCTATATCACTGATTTTTCAAGCCGAGAACTTACTGGACAGGATCTGGATGTGGCTGCACCAGGATCATGGATTGTAGGCCCATACAAGGTAAATAGTGGAAATCGTCTTTCCTATTATTTCCTGGGTGGAACATCAATGGCCTCTCCGCATGTAGCCGGGATTGTAGCTTTGATGGCAGAGAAAGATCCAACACTTACTGCGTTTGAGGCGGAGAGTTACCTAGTTGATTCAGCGATCTCTGTAGATCCAGGATGTCGAGATGTAAGTGACTCATCTGGTTTTGTAGAAGAAATTTGTTGGGGTGCGGACGCAACTGGCGCTGGCTTGGCAACAGCTGATGCAGCTTTAGCTGAAATGCCGTAACTGATTTCTAAGGAAATTAATCCCCCTGACCAATATCAGGGGGATTTTTTATAACATTATAAGTTTTCTAAGGCGAACCAGGCCGTGAATTTGGTGCGACGCACTTAGGGATGATTGAGATACTCTTGTATATTTTAGTGAGAAAATTCATCAAGAATTCAAAAGTGCGTTGCACCTAGGGGGATCTAAAGATTAGGTGCAATGCACTCCTGGTTAGTTGATGATGTGTGCATTCTTCTTGTGTTGGATGTAGGTTGGTCAATCTCTAAGTGCAGTGCACCAAGGTGTGGTAATGGGGTAATTAAATAGCATAATTCTTTTACTTGACGAATTTGATTCATTACTATTTAATCGAGTAGACCAATTTAACTGGCTATATCAAGGAGATAACATGCCCAATCACAGGCCAGAATTTATCCCCGGAATGTATTATCACATATATAATCGCGGTGCTAATAAAAACTCTATTTTCAAAGAACACTCAAATTATTTATTTGCCATTAAGAAAATCAAACATTATGGGAAAGAATTAAATTTTTCCGTTATCTCTTACTGTTTGATGCCAAATCATTATCATCTACTTGTTCGCCAGGATGGAGACCATCCAGCTGGATTATTACCACAACGAGTCTTCAATAGTTATAGCAAAGCTTTCAATAATAGTTATTCACGTTCAGGTACACTCTTCGAAGGTCAATATCGGATTAAATTAGTGGAAGAGGAGTCGCATTTATTACACTTGTGCAGGTACATTCATGGAAATCCGGTTAAAGATGGATTGGTATCAGATCCTGCTGATTGGATTTATTCGAATTATCAAGAATTTATAGGTTTGCGGACTGGTTCTTTATTCGATAAACAGTTTTTTTCTGAATACTTTTGTGATGGAATTGATTATCGCAATTATGTTATGGAAGATTTGTTATCTCGGAATATGCCTGAGGTTATGCGGAATTATTTAGAGGATTTAGAAGGAAAATGGTGATTTAAGATTATATAATTTTTTGAATTGGGTAAAGGGGAATTGAATTAAGATTAGGTGCGACGCACTCCTGGTTGATTGATGATGTGTGAATTCTTCTTGTACTGGATGTGATTTGGTTAATACCTAAGTGCAGTGCACCAGGCTGGAGTTAAGGGTAAATTAACTGCAAATGTTTATTTCTTTGCTATCACTGTGAATAATGTATCCGTAGCTTTTACCGGTTCAAAAGTGAACTCCCTATAAA
>JACZIY010000191.1 GCA_014860845.1 Anaerolineaceae bacterium | reverse complement strand
ATGTTAATGCTGTAGATAAAGCGACAAATCGATCACAAAATATAACCATCACAGCTTCATCAGGGTTGAACGACACAGAAGTTGAAAAAATGCGGAAAGAAGCCGAATTGCACGCAGAAGAAGATAAAAGACGCAAGCAGTTGGTAGAAGCCCGAAATCATGCGGATAATATGATTTATCAGACAGAAAAAATGCTTCGAGAAAACGCTGACAAGATTGATAGCGAGAAAAAACAACAAATCGATACCAAGATTTCAGATTTGCGTAGCAAAGTAACCGGTGATGATGTAGAAGGAATTCAAAAGTTGATTCAGGAAGTGGAAGAATTAATCCAACAGGTTGGTGCAAGTATGTATCAACAGCCTGGGGGAGAAGCTGGACAGGCTGGACCACAACCGGGATCTGAGCAAGGTGGAGATTCACAACCTGGAAATGATGATGTTGTGGATGGTGAATTCAAGAGTGTCTAATGTTCGAATCAACTTGAATGCAGAGAAGGTTATCCCTCTCTGCATTCAAGAATGATTAATCTCAGCTTTGTGACACGCTAACCGGTAGCATTTGCTTCCGGTTTCAATTTTTATGCTATTATTGTGAAGTTAATTTTTATTATGTAGGTGAACATGGCACAAAGAGATTATTATGAAGTATTAAACATCAACCGTAATGCCAATGCGGAAGAGATTAAAAATTCCTTCAGGAATCTGGCTAGAAAATATCATCCGGATGTCAGTAAAGAATCGGATGCTGAAGAGAAATTTAAAGAAATCAATGAAGCTTATGCAGTATTATCCGATCCTGACAAACGAGCAGCCTATGATCGGTATGGTCATGCAGGTGTCAATGGAATGGGTGGCATGCCTGATTTCACTACGATTGATTTTTCGGATATTTTTGAAGAATTCTTTGGCTTTGGCGGAATGGGTGGAGGATCAAGACGGAAAAACGCACCTCGCCGAGGAGCTGACCTTTCTTATGCTGTTACCCTGGAATTTGAAGAAGCCGTTTTTGGTGTAGATAAGGATATTGAAATCACCCGGGATGAAACATGTTCCTCTTGTCGGGGTACTGGAGCAGAATCAGGAACCAGTCCGGTCACCTGTACCAATTGTGGTGGAAGAGGTGAAGTCCGTCAGGTTAGGCAGACATTTCTGGGTTCAATGGTTCAGGTAGCTGCCTGTCCAACCTGTCAGGGTAAAGGAACTGTCATCCAATCTCCCTGTAAAGTATGTCGGGGAAGTGGTTTAGAGCGAAAAACTACAAAAAAATTAGTTCATATTCCTGCCGGTGTTGACAATGGAACACAAATTCGTCTGGCCGGTGAAGGACAACCAGGTTTAAATGGCGGACCCGTTGGGAATTTATACCTGGAAATTCGAGTCAAACCCCATAAATTCTTTAGAAGACATCAAGAAGATATCCAAATAGACTTGAATATCAATATTGCCCAGGCAACTTTAGGTGCAGAGATCGAAGTACCTACAGTGGATGGCAAAGAAAAACTGGTTATCCCCCCCGGAACACAACCCGGAAGAATATTTAAACTCAAGGGACATGGCGTTCCTCATTTACGTAGTAGCGGACGGGGAGACCAACTGGTCATCGTAGGAGTAGAAATTCCCACACAGGTAAATCAAGCACAAAGAGAGTTATTTGAAAAATTAGCTAACACGCTCGGAACAGAAGTATTACCACAGGAAAAAGGATTCTTTGATCGATTGAAAGAGGTTTTGAGTGGTTGAGGGAATTCACTGGTTAGAGGTGAACGTTACATGTGATGGTGAAACTGCAGAGGTTGTCAGTGAGGTGCTGTCAAGATATATAACAGCAGGTGTAGTGACAGAAACCGATGCAAAATACGATGAGGCTGAAGAGGTTCTACTCGAAACTGGTGATATTCGGGTATTCGGTTATCTGGTTTATGATGAAAAAGCCGATGAGACATGCAAGAAAATTGAAGAAGCCCTTTGGCATCTTAATATGATTCGACCCATTCCAAATCCTACTTACAAAATTATTTTGGATCAGAACTGGATGGAAAGTTGGAAAAAGTATTATAACCCTATAAAAATTGGTGAAAAATTATTAATCCTGCCTTCCTGGCTTGACCAACCGGATGAAGATAGAAGCCGCATCATAGTCAAGATCGATCCTTCCATGGCTTTCGGCACCGGGACACATCCGACAACCCAAATGTGTATGGCTCTATCCGAGGAATTCTGTCAACCAGGAATGGATGTCATAGATGTGGGGTGTGGATCTGGAATTTTATCTGTTGCGGCAATCAAA
>JACZIY010000190.1 GCA_014860845.1 Anaerolineaceae bacterium | reverse complement strand
TCGTTTTTTCTCCTGATATAATCTCGCTCGTGCCACCGTAGCTCAGTTGGCAGAGCAGACGATTCGTAATCGTCAGGTCATGGGTTCGACTCCCATCGGTGGCTCTATTTTTTTATTATAAACCTATGATAATTTTCCAGATAATTTCTGGTGGCTTTCCGACCTTCATCAACCAAATCTAAAAATTTTTGATCCTTTTTTGAAAGATGAAAATCTGTTGATGACACTCCTAATGTGTTTATTTTGACAGAACGCCGTTGGTCAATCGGGTTGTTTTCAATTTCCGCAATTTGAAGACTTATATTATAAGACTCGTATAGATGGGAAATGAAATCTTTGAAGCTCTCAATTTTCTTTGTTTCAGAAATTAATTCAGCATTTGTATATAAATAGAATCCGAGTGTTTCCCAATTAATTCCATTTTCAAACCATAGATTATTTTCCTGAAATTTAGGGTTGTCAAAAATATGTAATGGGTAATTCATTAAAATACCACCATCAACGAAATAATCACCCTCACCGAATACTTTCCCATTAAATCGCATTACTTCAAAATATAGTGGAATGGATATGGACATCCTCACAGCATCGGCTACAGGAATATCTGGTGTTGTATCTGCTGAAAAAACAGAAACTTCCAATTTTGATATATTTGCACTGACAACATATAAGTCTTTGTGTCCCAACCTGCGAAAATCTGAAAAGGTGGCATCCGAATTTCCTTCACAATGTTGTGAGATTACTTTTCGTATCCACTTATTGAAATATTCGCTTGAATACCAACCGTAATTAGTCATCAGTCTTTGCACAGCGTCAAAATCACCAGTTATTTTGGTAATTTCTTTTCCAATAAATTTAGGCAACCATTCCGGGTCACTTTCTCGATTGTCTGATCGAAGTTGAGGTACTTTTTGAAAATCAAGTGATTCAATTAATTTTAATGTCTCAGAAAAACCAAGATTAAAACTGACCAGCGTTGCGGTAATTGCTCCTGCAGACGATCCAGCAACACGTTTAATTTGTTGTAATAATCCCTTTTCCTCCAGAACTTCCAAAGCGCCTGTATATGCTGTTCCTTTCATTCCTCCCCCCCTGAATACCAGGTTCTTGAATGGGTAAATCGGTAATGTGGAATCCATAATGATAGGTGGAATTGGGAAAATGCGTCCTTTTACTCTTTTTTTGTATTCAAGGAAAAAGGGACCAAATTCATTTTCCAGATTTTCTTCTTCATGTATGATATGTAGTTGTAATGCAACCCACCAAATTGGCGTGAAGGCTAGACCAATGATTGACCTGAAATAAAGGGCGAATGCCAGTGAAAATAATATTTCGCCGAGGTAAAATGGATGACGGACGATGCTGTTTAAACCCTTCGTCCTGAACCCTAAACTTGGAATGGGTGCAATAAGTGGTTGAGATAGCATTCCTGGAATGACAAAAACCAAACTAAAAACACCCAGGACGATACCCACAATCGTAAAAAGAATTGATTGGTCAAAGCGTGGTTGTGGTACAAAAGGGAGAACCATGATGATTCGGCCGAAGCTAAACAATAACCCAGATAATTGCCCAAACAATCGAAATCTCTTGCCGAATTGGGTGTTTACAGCTGTATTGGCTCCAAGAAGTCCTAATAAACTTATTCCAGCCCAAAAAAAAGGATTATGAATAAAATCAAACATTTCCTCTCCTGATTTTGATATGAAATAATCTTACTTTATTTAATGGAATTTGATTATAATTTTTATATGATTAAAAGGAAAACACCACTCGTCATTGGAATCGCAGGGGGATCTGGATCAGGGAAAACGACTGTTGCTAACGAGATATTAAAAAGTGTCGGATCTCATCGAATTGCATTTTTACCGCATGATGCCTATTATCGTGATCTCAGTTCACTGCCTGAAAACCAGAGAAAACTTGTAAATTTTGATCACCCAAATTCGCTTGAAAATGAATTACTGATTGAGCATGTGATTCAATTAAAAACCTGGCAAAAAATTAATTTACCTGTTTATGATTTCACAACTCATACCCGAACCAGCCAGTTAATCCGGATTGAACCCCAATTTGTAATCGTTGTTGAAGGCATTTTGATATTTGCTGAACCGAAATTACGCAACTTATTTGATGTGAAAATTTTTGTTGATACTGATGATGATATTCGTTTTATTCGGCGGTTACAACGTGATATTGCAGAACGTGGTCGCTCGATGGAAATGGTGATAAATCAATATATGACCACAGTCAGACCCATGCATCTGGATTTTGTAGAACCTTCCAAACGTTACGCAGATGTAATAATACCTGAAGGGGGCAGAAATCAGGTTGCATTGGATATGGTGATTGCTAGGATCGAGTCTTTACTTAAAACGAATGATAACAATCTAGAAATTGGTACATGAGCAAAGAAAAGCGATTATTAATCCTTAGATGGTTAGCTCTAATCTTTGTGATCGGACTAACGATCTTTTTGTTTTTAAACCGTGAAAGTATTCAATATCTGGAGCAATTCGGATATGTTGGAATTTTTCTGGCTTCTTTATTAACCAATGCCTCTCTCATATTGCCTGTGCCAGGTGTATTGATCACATCTGCAATGGGTGCAGTTTTCAATCCTTTCTTTGTTGCATTAGCAGCTGGTGGAGGAGCGACGATAGGCGAAATAACAGGATATTTGGCAGGTTTCAGCGGGCAGACAATTGTTGAAAAAACAAAATGGCATAATAAATTGGAAGGTTGGATGCAAAAGTATGGGGACCTAACGATTGTTGTATTGGCATTTATTCCGAACCCAGCATTTGACATCGTGGGAATAATGGCTGGTGCGATGAAAATACCTCTCTATCGTTTCCTGATTTTTTGCTTTATCGGGAAAGTTTTAAAAATGTTAGTTTTTGCGTATGGTGGTTTTTTGTTAGGAAATCAATTAGCCAGTTTGGGAGGAATTCGATGATAAGAAATTTTTCCATGAATGAGAACTTACGACTAAAAGATTTTCTAAATGAACCTACCATTTGGTAAAAATTAACAAATTTTTTTGTGATTCATATTAGTG
>JACZIY010000022.1 GCA_014860845.1 Anaerolineaceae bacterium | reverse complement strand
TCCAGATACTTTTTGGAGTTTTAAGCACGCTTTAAAGTTCATAGACAAAAAAGCCAGCAATCCGCCATTAGGTCTGATAACCATCGCAGCCATGCTTCCAGAAAATTGGCAAAAAAGGCTTGTTGATCTCAACATTGAACCATTAACTGAGGAAGCACTAACCTGGGCGGATTTTGTGATGGTTTCTGCCATGGTAGTGCAACGAGAATCCACTCACCAGGTGATCGCACGTTGTAAAGAAGCCGGAAAGACTGTCATTGCTGGGGGACCCATTTTCACGGGTGAATATGAAGACTTCCCCCTTGTCGATCATTTCATTCTCAATGAAGGTGAAATTACTTTGCCATTGTTCCTGAATGATTGGGAGCGGGGCACACTTCAACGAATTTATCAGACTAGTAAATTTGCCGATATGAGTACCACCCCACCACCCATGTGGGAGCTGCTTAATTTGAAGGAATACGCCACCATGAGCCTGCAATTCTCACGTGGCTGCCCTTTCGATTGTGAATTTTGCAATGTCACTGCTCTATTGGGACATCAACCCCGGACGAAAAACGCACAACAATTGATAATCGAGCTGGATAATCTCTATGCTTTAGGTTGGCGCGATTCAATTTTTCTCGTAGATGACAACTTTATCGGTAATAAGAAAATTATCAAGCAGGAATTACTGCCAGCTTTGATTCAATGGCGAAAGGGAAAAAACGGAATACCATTTAGCACGGAGGCATCCATCAACCTGGCAGACGATCCGCAATTGATGGACTTAATGGCAAAGGCTGGATTTAATGCCGTATTTATTGGCATTGAAACTCCCAACAATAACAGCCTGGTGGAATGTAATAAAAAACAAAACCTTAATCGCGATCTGGTGGAAAGTGTCAAGATCATCCAACGCGCCGGGATGATGGTGCAGGGTGGTTTCATTGTTGGTTTTGATTCAGATACCAACACCATTTTTGAACAACAGGAGAATTTCATTCGCAAAGCTGGCATCACTACCGCCATGATTGGATTACTACAGGCGCCATCAGGCACACGGCTGTATAAACGCTTGTTGGGTGAAGGGCGATTGTTGGGCGAGATGACCGGCGATAATGCCGATGGATCAACCAATATCATTCCTCATCTGGATGTTCAATTCTTGAAATCTGGCTACATCAAACTGGTCAAACAGTTATACCATCCCAAAGATTATTATCGCCGCTGTCTGATGCTTTTAAAAACGATTAAGACACCCGAAATCCGTAGGGGAATTGATGTGAGCTATGTTCG
>JACZIY010000189.1 GCA_014860845.1 Anaerolineaceae bacterium | reverse complement strand
AAATTTCAGTAAAAATCGAAAAACCAGTCTATGGGGGAGAATTTTTAGCGAGATTACCGGATCATAGGCCTGTTTTTGTACCATTTGTTTTGCCAGATGAAATTGCTATGGTTCAGGTTACTCAGGATAAAAAAGGATATGCTCGGGCTTCCTTGATTAATGTTGTAGAACCAAGTAAAAAAAGGATATATCCTCCCTGTAAATATTTCTCTCAATGTGGGGGATGCCACTACCAACACATGGATTATGATGACCAGTTGAAACTCAAACACCAGGTTGTTCTGGAACAGTTCTCCAGAGTACCTGGCTTCAATGAACAAATTTTAAAGAATATTGTTGCCTCTCCGAATCAATTACACTATCGTAATAATGTTCAATTTTCGATCAATGAAAACGGTAAGTTAGGATTTCAAGCTTTCGGTTCAAACCAGATTGTTCCGATTGATGAATGTCTTCTTGCTGGTGACCAAATCATTCAATCATGGAAAATGTTAGATCTGGAACAATTTCCCGGTTTGAAAAGAATTCACATTCGGGAAGGTTTACAGGAAGAAATAATGCTGATTTTGGAAAGTGATAATTTTCTGGAAATTCCATCCTTGGAATTGGATGTGCCTGTTTCGGTCGTTCATTTAAGTGAAGTGGGAAAAATTGTGATGGCAGGCGAGGATCACCTGATTTATCAGGTTAAAGATCAATTCTTTCATGTTTCTGCAGAATCATTTTTTCAGGTGAATACTACTCAAGCTGAGAAAATGATTGATCTCGTCTGTGAATATTTGCCAATAAAAGGAAAAACATTTCTGGAACTTTACTGTGGGGTTGGTTTATTCACTCGATTTTTGGCGGACCGGTATGAGTTGATTTATGCGGTAGAAGAATCAACATCTGCCTGTAATGATTTTGCGATCAATATGGATGAATACGATCATATTAATTTGTATATGGGTTCTGTAAAAGAAATTGTCCCTCATTTGGAAATTCAACCAGAATCGATTCTTTTAGATCCTCCGAGATCTGGTATAGACCCAAGCACCCTTGAATCGATTTTGGCCTTCAAAGCGCCAAAAATAGTTTATGTATCCTGTGATGTTTCGACATTATCTCGAGATCTAAGAAGACTGCTGGAAGGTGGCTATCAACTGGTTGATATTACCCCATTTGATATGTTCCCACAGACATTTCACATTGAATGTGTCGCATTATTAACCTTGAATGTGGAATAATCATTTTATCTTGAATCAAATGCCATAAAATCACAAAAGTTTTAACAATCGATATATTAATTGATTTTTCTCCATTGATGGATTGAAATTGAATTGGTATCAGAACCATTGGTATAGATACTATTCAAATGATACAATAGCCTATCTTTCTTCAAATATAGAATTTGCATCATTTTTTCCTTCTTTTTTCTTCAAGAAAGGTAAAAAGATCAAAAAATTGGTCATTTGATATTTTCAATGAGGGAGGAAATTAAGGTACGGTGTTTTAGATGCCGTATGAAAAATTTTGAAAGGTTTCTTATCATGGATAAAAAGAAATTGCCAGTACTAAGCACGGTTTTATATGTTATTGCGGGTTTACTTGTTGTTTATTCAATATGGGCAGCAGTTTATTCTGCCAATTATATTTCTACAATGATGCAACAGGGTCAATTGGCTTTTAGTGGAAATGAATTTGAAATTGTTAGCTTCTACATGTCTAATATTGCACAATATGTGTTATTTGCTATCACACTTTTTGTTTTAGGCAGAATCTTATTATATTTTTCATTCATTGAAGAAGAAGATGAATTGGATGAATTACTTGATGCTTCTACGATTGAAGAAGAGGTCAAGGTTATAGAAGACTAAATAGCTGTTTTTTAAGAAATAATCAGTACTTCTGATAATTATTTCTAACAGAAAAAAATGATTTTTCCTTGATTACCATCTTTCAAGACAATCTTAGTATTTAAGAAACAAATTCTGATTTTACGTCATCTTCAAATGGTATCCAAAATAATTATCAAAGAAACATCTAAAGAAGACTTATTAAACATCATGTCCTTATGGAATAATGGTGAGGTCATGTCATTTGTTGGGTATCCACATGGGCTTGGAATTACCTTACCAAAATTATTGGATTGGTTGCCATGGGCGATTTCAAAACCAAATCGATGTCATTATTCAATCTATCATGGAGAATCAGGATTTTGTGGCGAGACTTTTTATAATGTGGAATCGGTTCATGGTACGGCAGCTCTGGATATCAAACTAATCCCAGAAGCACAGGGAAAAGGCATCGCAGAGTATGCGCTTCGATTTGCCATTGAACAGGCTTTTCTTCAGGGAAAAGCAAAACGAGTCTATGTAGATCCACATTCTGAAAACTTAAAAGCGTGGAATTTATACAAAAAATTGGGATTTGTCAGTAAGACAAGGCCAGAGTATTTAGAGCAATGGGATACATATCTGGAAATATCTAAAGCAGATTGGGAAAATATTAGACCGAAGGATGGAACAAAAATAACCCCTTACTCGTCTTAAAAATTAAGGGGTATTTTTTTCATTCCAATGTTCTATAATCTAATTGATTTCAGGAGGTCAATTATGCGAAAAACAATGATTACAGCCATTATTGCTCTTTTTATTGTTGTGAGTTTCTCAGGATGTAATTTATCCTTTCTAAATCTAAATCCAACACCATTTTTCCCAACACCAAACTATACGATGACAGCTTTATTTTCGGTCGACGAAATTCAAGCTACAAACCCTCCACTGGAATTTCCAGTCAATACAGAAGTACCATTATTGCCAACAGTTCAACCAACGAGTGCTGTAACAGAAGCGCCTACGCAAGCTTTACCTACAATCACCGCATATCCGACTGTAATTCCACCTACAAACACTTCACTGCCACCAATTGCAACCAATACCGCAGTAACTGTAAGGGGGGGAACCTGGGTAACTGGAAAATATATGAAAACCCCACCTGTTTTTGATTCTTTCTGGGATGAGTGGGATGCAATCAAATACCCTGCAAAATATGTAGTTTATGGAGCCAGTCAATGGGAAAACTCTGATGATTTGGAAGGATCTTTTGCGGTAGGTTGGAATGAGACCTATTTGTATCTGGCGGTAAAAGTTCTCGATGAAAAATATGTGCAGAATGCGACCGGTCAGGACATCTATAAGGGTGATAGCATAGAGCTCCTGATTGACACAAACCTGTATGGTGACTTAAATACAACCAGTTTGAGTTCAGATGATTTTCAGATTGGGGTTTCACCAGGTAAGGGTGGCATTGATGGTGAAAAAGAAGTTTACCTCTGGTTCCCATCCGGTAAAGCTGGTGATATTGATGATGCAATCGTTGCTTCCTCGAAGAGTGATGGTATCTATCGTGTAGAAATCGCAATTCCATGGAAAGTTTTCAACATCACCCCCGCCAGTGGAAATCAATTTGGGTTCGGATTATCCGTTTCTGATAATGATGATGCTGACGAAAATGTTCAACAAAGCTTGGTTTCAAATTTACGAAACCGAAAATTAGTGGACCCAACTACCTGGACAGTTTTGACACTATCCAAATAATAATGATCGAAACAGGATCAAAAATTACCCACTATATTAAAATAAAATAGAAGCTAATTCTGCTCGATAAGATCTGGTAAGCTCATCATCCTCGCCTAGTAATTCAAATAAGGCGAGGATCACTTTTTGCGCCAATCCAGCACGAAATTTTTTATTTTGCTTGAGAATTTCCAATAATCCATCGAGTGCGGATGGAATATTATTTCGTGAAGCTAAACGAATACAATTGGCAAAGGCAAAGTCGAGATCATTTTCCTGGGGCAAATTATTTTGTTTCAGATAGCCAAGAGCTTCAGCATATGGCAATAATTTTTCAGCAGTAGCATATTGTTTACTGGGAGGAAAATTCCTCAACATTAGCAAAGGTTCGAAAGGATCTCCCAGACCCAGTTGTGCTTTTGCCAGACCTAACATTATTTCTGGTCGATCCGGATATAGTTCAATTAATTCGAGGAAATTTTCTTCTGCTTCTGCCCATTCATGGCTTGCCAGAAGACTTAATCCCTTTTCCTGGGCTAAACTATCTTTGCTGGGAGGTGTAATATTGGCAATAAAAGTTCTAACACGATCTTCTGGCTGAGCTCCCACAAAATCACCGACAACCTGTCCACCACTGAATGCCTTGATGGTTGGAACTGTTCTGACACCAAATTGAAGCGCCAGGTTAGGGTTTGAATCGACATCTACTTTTGCCAATCTGAAACTACCCATGGCTTCATAAGCCAGTGCTTCTAATAATGGACTGAGTGTTTTGCACGGTCGGCACCAGGTCGCCCAGAAATCCACAACAACCGGGGTGTTTTGTGAATATGCAAGTACTTCGTATTCAAAATCAGATTCATTTACATCAATAATAAACTCAGAAGGCATCTGTTTTTGCTCCAGACCTTGAAAAGGTTAACGATCCTCATTTAATTGTATCAAATCTTTGATGATGAAGAAGATTAATCTCCTTCTTCACCTGATTCAATTCCTGGTTGATTTACAGAGATAACATCTCCATGTACATTTACCACGATTTTAAATCCCATTAAACCCATATAAGACCTGGTTTCGTGTGGGATACCTGTTTCAAGTAATTTGTCAAATTGATCATCCATATTTTTTAATTGATTCGCAATCATAGCATAGGTAAAGATATCATCCTGACCAAGCATTTTTGCTGCTTGTTGACTGATGAAATCCTCTTTCCCTTCAATCAATTCTCTCATCTGATCCAGCACCTGACGATCGATGGTTTCTGATAATATGTGGTGTTTAAATCCATGATCATTGACAACATAACAGGAATCCTGTCCTATGTAGACATTCTCAACCTGATTGTCATCTTCATCAAAGACTAATCCGGCAAATAAAGCATGTATTGACATTAATAATTTTCCTTAAGTAAAGAATACCATATTAGTATTAACATTCTAAAAGAATCTGGTCATAATTATTCATTCTTCGGGCAAATTTATTAGAAAATATCTACCCTTGTTCCGGTCTTTTCCATGTAGGTTTCTTCCCCAAATGGAACAGTCGGGGATGACCAGCGAAAAATCCATTGTGCATCCGCAGGACTCAGATTTATGCATCCATGGCTTCTTGGTTTACCATAGTCATTGTGCCAATAAGTTCCATGGAATGAGACACCACTCTCGGTCAGATATGTTACCCAGGGAATACCTGGAAGATCATAACTATTCGGTGCTGCAGGATCACCAGCCGCCATATGACGAGAAGGGCGTTTTCGATTCGTTAAGTATGTGCCAGGTTGAGTGCGATAATCACCATCAATAAAACGTGCTCCTGTAGCTGTTTTCGCAAAGAAAACAGGAGTACCTTTTTCATAGGCAATTACTGCTTGTTCCTGCAATCGAACCTCAATTAATTTTTGTTCAATTGGAATTTCAGGGGAGATTGGGGTTATTTCCTCTGGTTCAAAAAGATGCATGTGGGTTGCTTCCACGTAGTAATGAATCTTCCACTTGTCATCTGCAATCTTATACCAGAGCTTCTGGTTATTATCCCGTACAGCGCTTTTCACCCAAAATACCGTACCGTAATACAAACGATAGGTAATCAAATGTAATGATTTAGGGTGCCAGACAGCATTTGTAAATGGCACAGTTATTTCTGCTAATTGTCCACCGGAAGAGATATCGTCAACTTCAGGATTTGTTCGTATACACACTGGTTGGATTTCACCAGAATGAACATAACCTTCATTACCCATTTCATACCATATCCGATTGTAAATCGGCTCTTCGTCACCAACTGTGACAGAATTGATGGGATGTACATGATCTTGCCAGAGGGTAGTGACCAATTTTGACGTCGTTGTTGGCGACTGAAATACGTCAACGGTAGATGAAATCACTCTTCCATGCGATGGGGTCAGGTCAGGTGAAACAGTCTGATTTCTCGTAATGAAATGATTATTCAGGTGAGGAAGCGCCATTAAACCCAGAAGTCCATAAGAAGATCGTTTTAAAAATTCTCGTCTGGTTAATGGATGGTATTCAGAAATAAATTTCATTGATTAGACCTTCGTTACGGATGAACATTCACCAATGTGCCAACGGAGGCGAAATCATATAACCATCCGGCTTCCGGCGTTCGCATGTTCACACATCCATGGCTCATTGGGGTGCCAAAATTATCATGCCAATAAGTGCCATGGATACCATAACCCTTATAAAAATACATTGTGTAAGGAACATCTGGTAAGTTATATCCAGGACCACGCATATCTGCATAGCGATATTTCACCCAGATATGAAATTCTCCAATAACTGTCGGTGTTCTCCAGGTACCAGTGGAAACAAGGAATGAATTCACCACATTTTCACCAATATATGCGTATAGCATTTGATCACTTAAGTCTATGTCGATCCAGCGAGTGTTCTCATCTACTTCTGAAGGGATCTCAACCCCATAATTTGTAGGCATGGTTGGTCTGGGTGTAAAAGTGGGGGTGAAGGTAGGTGTAGATGTTGGAGTAGGTGTGGATGTTGGTGTGTTCGTAGGAGTAGCTGTGGCTGTTGCCGTTGATGTTGGCGTAGAAGTAGATGTAGCAGTAGCTGTGGCGGTAGGTGTAATTGTCAACTTTTGAATAGCACCTACCGGTCTTTGGGAAACGGGTTGTCTGGCAAATACTGTTTTTATGGTTGGGAATGCAAACCAGGTTCCAAAGATAATGAGGGTTAATAAAACTGCCAGTCCGGCTACTTTAATCCATAATGTATTCCTGCTTTTTGGCTTTACTTGGTCACTAACTGGTTTTGCCACCTTTGTTGGCTCCAGGGTTTGCACTAAGACAGAATTTTGCTGTTCTTGCTTCAGTTTTCTCAATCGTTTGATTGCCCAATCCATTCCCTGACGTGCCCTTTGTGACCCAGGATTGATTTCCAAAGCCTTGATGAGGTACCGGACACTATCTTCTGGTTGGGAACAAGCTGCGAGGATCAGCCATCCCTCTTCCTTGTCTGGTGCTATATCGATAAGAACCTTAGCCCAATGAATAGCTTCGGGTATATTTTTGGTGCGTAAATGCTCACGGGCTTTTTGAAGCGCCTGTGAGGCTGAAAATGGCGAATTTTCCATTATGGCATCTCAGATAAATAATTATCCGGGACGTTCTCTTTGCCAATAAAACATTCAATACCGGCAACGATACCATCCGCAACTAAGTCTGTTTGATTTCGCAAGCTCTCTTCGTCCAGGTTTAAGAAACCTGTCTCAATAATTGCTGCTGTCGTCTCATTGCTAATTTCACTGAACGTGTGATAACTGGTCATGTCAGGTGTTATCGTGTTGACATGAAATTTTAATCCAGTGATTTCATGATAGCGATGGATTAAGCATTTTTCTAATCTTTCAGATCGATCCTGATATTGACTTTCAGCAGGGGCGGCAACTTTAAAACCAGTCGCTTCATCGTTGATATAATCGCAGGAATCATTATGAATGGATATCAACGACAGTCCAGCGTATTGCTCCAATCTGGGATCAAATTCCTCCAATAAATCGACTGTGTAACCAACGGCTTTTAATTTTTGGACAACCAGGGTGGCAATTTTTAAATTTGCTTCCATTTCTGTAAAACCATCTGAACAAACTGAACCAGAGTCATTTCCATAATGACCAGCCACAATTCCAATTCGTGCTGGTGGTAACTGGGTTGGAGTGGGGTAGGTCACATTGGATTGTGCTTGCCAGATGTCATATATATTTTGCATCTGGTTTGAAAATAAATTAGTTGGTGTCCACATGGTGAAAATGGTGGCAGCCAGAATAGCAATTCCAGTAATACTCAGAATTGCATTTCCAGCATGAAAATTATTTTTTTCTCCTGGTTTAGTTTTAGAATTAATCCGATTGCTTTTGAACATTTTTAGATAGTACCATTCTTATTTTTTGATTGCAAGTAATTGAAATAGTGTCAAATTTAATGTTTTACATAAAAGGGTAGAACAAACCTATAATAAATATACACGAAAAAAGTATAATCAAATTTAACAATTACTTATCAATAAAAAAGGATGATGATGGGCATTTCAGCTGATGAATTAAAACTAGTGATGAGAAATTGGACAAGCGGAGTAGCGA
>JACZIY010000188.1 GCA_014860845.1 Anaerolineaceae bacterium | reverse complement strand
TCAATCACAGTTGATCAACCGCTTCAGGCGCGGTTCCATGCTGGTACCGGGAGAGACGATGCTGGTGATGGAGTGTGCTCCAGCCGCGTACATCAATTATGCGGTTAACGAAGCCGAGAAGAAAGCCAGCATCAAGCTGATTCATGTCACGTCGGTGGGACGTTTTGGCCGCATGTGGTTGAGCGGCTCGGAAGCGGAGATTATAACGGCCCGTGATGCTGCCATTCGTGCGCTGGAAAGCCTGGATGGTAAGCTTGAGTAATATCTGCAAACCTCACGTGGAGGTGTGTCATCCCTAAGACGTTTTATACCGAATATGACATCGAGGACCTGGTCCGCCGTGGCATTATGTCATTGGTGTTGAACGATCATATTGTGCTCACCGATCTGGCGTATGAGAAAGCCCGGCTGTTAGGTATGAGCCTGGTCTCAGAACATGCAACCATCCCTCCAGCTGCACCTGTACGCCCGTATCTGTCACAAGTGAATCTAACGGGAGAGCGGGTGCGGCTGACTGAAGTAACGGGTCAGACTAATCCTGCGAAAACCCATGATCACCAAGGTTCTGCAGCGGGATTTCTGCCCTCACAGCCAGATACCAGCACAGATCCATATCTATTGCGCCTGCAATTGCAGCAACAGATCGGTGTTCAGTTCCCGAATCTGGATAAAGCTTTGTTGAATGAAATGATTGAGAGGGTCTTGCGCCGGTTTGGGATCGGCTAAGTTAATACCCACATTCTTTCCAGAGGTTTGTCTTGCAGGTTATTCATTCAGTTGCTCATTTATGCTGGTGTACTTAGGCGGAAATCCTGCCTTCATTAGAATTGCATTGATCTCTTTCTTGAGTTCCAGAATTCTATCTTCACGACCTAGTGTTATGGCGTGCCAGCGCTGTAATTCTTCCAATTGTTCATTGATTTTCGCTTCATTGTTTTTGCGTTCGGTGATATCCTGGTGGGTGCCTTGCATCAGAAGAGGCTTTCCATCCGCAGACCAGCTGGTAACTTTTCCACGATCGAGGACCCAAACCCAATGACCATCTTTATGTTTCATGCGAATTTCAATCTCATAGTATTCCAGTTCATGATTGAAATGCCTTTGAATTAACACATCAGATACTTTTAAATCATCTGGGTGAGAATATTTAAACCATGTGTCAATCGAAATAGGTAATATCTCTACCAAGGTAAAGCCAATAATCTCCGCCCAGCGTTCATTAATGATAATTTCACCTGTTTGCACATACCATCCCCAGGTACCAACATTGGTTCCGGCAATAATACCTTCCAGGCGTTCTCTCTCAGATAACAAGATCTCTTCCGTTCGTTTTCGTTCACTAATATCCAGGATAATGGCCGCAAAAACTGGTTGATTTAATTGATACAGTAATTGTAGATGAACTTCCACCGGATACAAGCTTCCATTTTTGCGCTGATGGCTGGTTTCAAAGATAATCTGGTCTTTTTCGTTCGTTCGTAACGGGGTAACTAATAGTTCAAAATCTTTCTGGTTAATAAAAGGTTTGATATCCATTGGCGTCATTTTTAACAATTCTAGTTGTGAATAACCCAGGTTTTGTTTGGCAGCTTTATTAACCTGTCGAAATTGAAATGTTTGCGCATCAAAAAGGTAAATTTCATTCAACGAGGAATCAAATAAATTATTGAACAAATCTTTTTCTAAACCCAATTGTTTGGTTTCTGAAATATTGGTATGAGTGCCCAACATACGTAATGGTTTATCGTCTGAATCATATTCAACAATCTTTCCAATGGAAAGTATCCAAATATAATCCCCACTGGCGGTTTTCATGCGAAATTCAATTTTATAATTATCCGTTAATCCATTGATATATTCCTGAAAATACTTACGGGTGATTTCAAAATCATCTGGATGTAACCTCTCCAGCCAGGTATCAATTGTTTCACTAAAAGTTTCTGGATTGTGGCCGAACATTTTCGCATATATGTCATTAACAATGACTTTACCTGTTTGAATATTTAAATCAAAAATACCCTGTTGTGCACTCTCCACAGCCAGGCGCAAACGTTCTTCACTCTTTCGAAGGGCTTCTTCTGCTTGTTTTTGGGCTGTGATATCAACTATGGTCGTAATAAAATTCATTGGATTTCCATTAGCATCCCGACGTAACGCCACACTGACATCCGCCCAGAGAATGGAACCATTCTTATGGATATAACGTTTTGTTAATCTGGTTGAGTCTTTTCCACTGGACAATAATTCATCCAGATTTGTTTGAATAGTCTCAATTTCCTCTTGGGGAGTGAGCGATTGCCAGGTCAGTTGGGCAAGTTCTTCACGCGTGTAACCCAGCATATCTGCAAAGGCTTTATTGACAGATAATTCGCCAGAAAGTTTTGTATGTGATTTACCTACATTGGCTGATTCAAAAACCGCACGGAACTTCTCTTCGCTTTCGATCAATGATCGTTGAATGTGGCGTTGTTCTGAAAAATAATGTCTGAATAAAAAGTAAATTAATAGCGCACTCGCAGTAACAAAAAACCATCCTTTATAATTTTGAATTCTGGTCAGCAGAACAAGATCTGTGAATAATTTTTCCAAAAGATAATCGGTTAGGAAGATCCAGATAAATCCAAACGACCAGTAAAGGATAGCAACTCTGATTTCATAATTTAAATGAAAGAACTTTTTTATCATACGATTGCCTTTTTTTGTTGTTGCAGCCATCCGTTCCATTCTATAATAAACACAAAGGTACTTTCTTATCGATAAACAAGTATACAACATCAACCGGGTTAGAACTAATAAGTAGATACCAATACCCATTGAAGAATTATTTTACAAATTTATACACGGAATTTACAATTCTTTCAATGTTAATTTTCAGGATCTATGAAAAGGTGCGATTATTGATTTTTTTGAGAAAGATTTTTGAAAATAGAAACAGGATATAAAAGGGACTGTATCCGATGATGTTGATTGAACTTAATTTGAGTTGGTTTTAGGTTCCGAATAACAACACACCCGGTTACGTCCCTGGTCTTTAGCCTGATAAAGGGCTCTATCTGCTGTTCGGAATAAATCTCGGGTATTATCACTGTGCATCGGATAATTACTGATGCCGATCGATACAGTCACCTGGGCGTACAGGAATTCCGCTTCCCGGGAAGCCTGTTCAAAGCGCTCTCGTAACGCTTCTGCGCGGTTGAACGCCTGGTCGTGGGCAAGCCCCGGGAGAAGCACCAGAAATTCCTCTCCACCAAAACGGCAGGATACATCCGATTTTCGGAACATAGTTTTAAGAATCTCACCCAGCATTTCCAATACCTGATCGCCAACATCGTGTCCGAAGCGATCATTAACAGATTTAAAGTGGTCAATATCCACCATCAACAGACTGATAGGTGTATTTGTCCGTATACTACGGATTAATTCATTGCTGAAATACTCATCAAAGAAACGGCGGTTGAATAAACCTGTCAGAGGATCGCGAATAGCTTGCTCTTTAAGTTGGATTTGTAATTTCTCAATCTCATCCAATTTTTGCATTAAAGTTTTGTTGGCTTTCTCTAAAGCCCTGGTTGCGATCCTTCGTTCAGTTTCGTCATCGAAAATGACCAGCCATCCATCAAAAACATTGTTGCGAACCAGCGGAGATACCATAATATCCAAAATGCGAAGTTCGGGTTCTGTTATTTCTACTTCATAATTTTCAGAATCATGGATGTTTTCAAAAGGATTATGCTTTAATCCTATAATTCGAAATATTTGTTTAGCGGAAACACCGAGCTGAACCGGTAAATTCGGGATGAGATGGGATAACGCAGGATTCCAGTCGACAACGCGCAATTGCGAGTCTACTACCATGATACCATCCTGAATCAGATTAAATACCAGATCACGGGCAACGGGAATTAGATCCAAAAATCGAAATGTAGTTATGGAAAGGGTGATTAATACAATCGAGAAGAAACTTCCAATGGGTGCCCAATCCATTCCCGGTATAGGGTTCTTTTGGGATAAATACACCAGACTGCCTAATATTGGCATTATAATCGACACCATAAATACAAGAATCTGGTTGCGGAATGAACTTTGTTTGATTTTCATCCATTGTTGTAACAATATAAAGAGAAGAACTAACCCAAGCACATATTGATATATAATACCCAGCGCATATAATTTTCCATGATAAAAAACCATTAAATTGGACACTATATCTATTTCACTAAAACCACTCCAAATTAAAGTGTGGTATTCATTCGTCCATGCCAGAACAATTACAACCATCGGTACCAGGTACAATAGGAAGATATCTTTGGTTTTTACTTTGTTAACAATGTCATAATATTCGAGAAAAAATAATGCCAAGGCTGGTAATATGTTAGCCAAACCTAAATATTCCCATTTTGACCAGAAGATCTTCATACTCGTTTCTGTGGCAGAATAATCCAAGGCATAAGCCAGATTATAAATAGCTACCGATACTACGACTAATAATAAATACTTGCTTCCTTTAACATGACGTTTTTGCCAGATAAGAAAAAAAAGTATCAAAGAAAGAACACTGGTAAAAAAGGAAATATTTACATAAATAAGGGAAAAATTTAGCATTATGATAAGTATACAGATATTAGGTAAAATGAGAAGAACTTTTTGTTACTTTTTGGTTACGATTCGATGTATGTTTCGTTACTATTTGGTTTGATAATGGTTATAAGATCGAATAATTACTTACAAATCAACACCGGAATCTGTATACCATCCAGCACATAATCGATTGTACTGCCGGACATCACTTCTTTTAAGGGTGCAGAACCATAACTACCCATGATGACCATATCGATATCTTTTTCCATTACAAAATTGAGGATATTCTGCCCCGAAAAACCTTTTCTTAAATGTGCTTTGTAAAAGACACCAGAGAAACGCATATAAGATCTGGCTTCATTAATGTGTTTTTTCATTTCGTCTTTCTGTTCATTATCCCGATAGGTCGTTAAGATGTAAAGTTCCACACGCCATTGTATGGCCTGATAGGCTGCTATATACATCGCTTCTTTAGCCTTTGGACTTCCATCATATGCAAGCAATAATCTTTTGATGGAGCGCATATACCCGGGTATTAATAATAAAGGCTGTGGGCTTTTCCGAACCAGGGTACGAAAACCAGAGCGAAGTTTTTGTAAAGGTTGGATGCCCGGTGCATAACTCATTTTGACAATCACCATATCGGTATAAAATGCCCGTTCTAAAATTTTTTTCCCGGGCTCACCCACTTCAATGGCCAG
>JACZIY010000187.1 GCA_014860845.1 Anaerolineaceae bacterium | reverse complement strand
GCCCAGGCTTTCGCCGTGCTGCTGCCCGTGCGCTCGGTAGGTGTCATGGGGGATGCCCGCACCTACCAGGAAGCCATTGCCCTGCGCGCTGTCGCCACCGACGACTTCATGACCGCCGATTGGGCACGTCTGGATTACGAGCTGCTGGCCCGCGTCGCCAGCCGCATCGTCAATGAGGTCAGTGGGGTCAATCGCGTGGTGTATGATGTTACATCCAAGCCGCCGGCAACGATTGAGTGGGAATAAGTTGGGGAGGTAAAAGAATGAATAACAAGCATTTAATATTGCCTGTTTATATCATTTTGTTATTGGTTATGTTCATTCTTCCCTATTTTAGCGCTGAGGGATACTCCATTCTTTCGAATACCACCAGCCAATTAGGCGCACAAAACACACCAAACACCTGGATTATGAATATCACCTTTGGTCTATTAGGGCTTGTTTGTATATGGGAAGCGTTACGATATTTAGAAAATTACTGGTTTCAAAAAATACTTTTGATTTTTTTTGGTGTGGGCCTCATCTTTACGGCGATTTTTCAGCATGCTCCAATTACTGAAGGTGTTCCTTACAATCTATTAGAAGACCAAATTCATTCAGTTTCTGCTTCCATGGTTGGCTTTTCATTTACTTTGTTTTCTTTTTCTATCGCATTTATAGAAAAGACTAATAAAAGACGGATCGTAGCATTATTCATGGGGTTTCTTGCAACAGGTTTTTCCCTGCTTATGTTCAGCATAACAGACCTTACTGGCGTCTGGCAAAGGTTGATGTTTACAGCGTCATTTGCATGGATCATATTCTTTTTCGCGGGTAGAAAAAGCACAAAAAGCCAACTCACACAATAAAAACGGGCCATCTTCCACAATGGAAAATGAATAATCAGAAGGACTTTCTGAAAGAAATTTTTTTTGGATTATGATTGGATTAAAGAAAAATTTCTATTTCGAATAGAGATAGGATAATCCTGATAATTTAATAATCACATTAAAGAGGTACCAAAATGAAAAAAGCGAACGCAAAAACACTGACTATTTTTCTTCTGTCAACCATTCTATCCATGTTATTGCTCACAGCCTGCAGTGCTCCAGCCTTATCCGAGGATTTCAACGAGGAAGAAGTCAAACTATTAGCCCAGGACGTTGTTTCTCCACTGAACGCCCAGGATTCTGAAGGTCTGCGCTCTCTGTTCACCGAACAAATGAACACCGCCATCACCGATGATGTTTTTGTTCAGATCTACGCTGCCATCGAAGGGGGCGGCAAATTTGATAGCATTGAGAATATCACAGTAATAGGATCCACCGACAAATCCACCGGAGAGGAATTTGCCACCGCCGTTGTCACTGCCAAATACGAAAACCAAACCTTCACCTACACCATCTCATTCAATAAACATATGCAACTGGCAGGTCTGTATTATAGATAAGTTCACATCGGTCATAATCAATAAGTCATTTATAAACGAGTTAAGTCTAAACACGTTTAGATAAACTTAACAATGAGCAGTTGAGCAAGAATATTCAATCATGATTTATAGGTCTTTTCGCTTTCGGCTTTTACCTTTTCGCTTTCAGCCTTTACCTCCCCCTTCAACTGTGGGCTGTCCACTTTAAACTGCATTTCTGCTACAATTACCCCATGGACATCAGCCCCCTCATCACTCAGGATCTACTCGACTTTCTCAAAAGCCATTACCCGCTGCATTGGGATGGGCTGCATGGCTTCCAACACTGGGTGCGGGTGCGCGAGAATGGGCTGAAGCTGGCATCCTTGAACGGTGCCAACCAGAAGGTGATCGAATACTTCGCCTTCACGCATGATATCCAGCGTAAATCAGATGGCTTTGACCCTGGGCATGGTGCTCGTGCCTGTAAATTTATTCGTGCCCATCTGCTCGATCGTATCGACCTGACTCCTGATGAAGTTAATCTTCTCTGTATTGCCACCTCTGGTCACACCAATGGCAAGTGCCACACCGATATCACCATCAGCACCTGCTGGGACGCTGATCGTCTGGACCTGATGCGCGCCGGTATCCGCCCACATCCTAGACGGCTCTGCACTCCACAGGCTCGGGATCCCCAAATCCTCGCATGGGCAATTCAGCGGAGCATTAGAATGTCTGAACTATGATTTTATTGATTTCAAGAATAACTTTGATATTTCAATCCTAACTCTTATGAGAATTCTTTGTAATTATGGTTCAAATCTCTTTCATCATAGTCAATCATGTCAACCCCCCGTAATCATAGTTCAGAATAAAAAGGGGCAGGTCACGGACCATGCCCCTACGAGCCTATTTTTCCTAAATCCAATCACCTAAGGCTTAAAGCCTATAAAGCTTCCAGCTTATCCACCAATCCGTTGATCACATCAAAGCCGCCTTGCCAGAAAGCGGCATCGTAAACATCGATACCCGCTTCTGAGAGCACCTGTACCGGTGCCTTGGAACCACCTGTCGCCAGGATCTTGGTATAGCGTGGGATAAAGCTTTCTCCCTCATTCTTGTATTGCTGGTAAAGGGAGAGCACCAGCAGCTGTCCAAAAGTGTAGGCATAAACATAGAAAGGCACATCAAAAATATGCGGTATCGAGACCCACTCCCAGCGGAATTCATCACTCACAACAATGGAATTTCCAAATTGATCTTTAAGATTTTGCATATAAGCTTCCGCCAGTTCATCGACTGAGGCACCTTTCTGAATCATATCGTGAGCTTGACGTTCGAATAGAGCAAAGTATGCCTGACGCATGATGGTGGCATACGCATCATCGATCTGGCTGAAGAGGATGTCACGACGCACAGTTTCATCCATCTCAAGCTTGAGTAGATGATCAACCAGCACCATCTCACCAAATGTCGAAGCGGTTTCGGCCAGTGGCAGGTTGGAATGATGCGTCAGGACGCTATGATCCGCTGCCAGCATGCTATGTACGGCATGTCCCAGCTCGTGTGCCATGGTGGAGACATCATCAGCTTTGCCCTGATAGTTGAGCATGACCCAGGGGGTTAAATCCGGACCCGATCCCCAACAGAAAGCGCCACCGCGTTTGCCTTTGCGCACTTCACTATCCAGGTGATTCTCTGCAAAAACACGTTCCGCCAGTTTGGCAACATGTGGATCAAAACCCTGATAGGCGTCCAGAACCAATTGGGTGCCCACATCGAAGGGGTATGTTTTATCTGATTTCACTACCGGAGCATACAGGTCATAACGTCGTAAGCGTTCTACACCGATCAGTTTCGCTTTGAGATTAAAGAAACGCTGGAAAACTTTAGCGTTCTTCTGGCACACATCCAACAGTGTTTCCACCACCTCGTCCGGGATATCATTGACCAGGTTACGGGCAGCAATTGGGGATAAGTATTTTCGCAGGGTGACCTGCTCGTTGCGCCAATCACGCACCAGTGTCTGGTAGATCTGGCCTAAAATCGAACCATCCTCTCCATAGACTTTATAGAGTTCCCGGTAGGCCTTTGCCCGGATCTCGGGATCTGCTGTGCGAACATACATCATCAGTTCGCCGCGCGTCAGCTCTTTCACCTCACCATTCACCTCCAGCTTAAACACATAGCGGTTGGTAATGGAAGAGTAGACCATTTGTAATGCGCTCTGACCGGTGACATTCTTGATATTGATAATCTTTTCTTCCGGTTCACTCAGAGTATGTGGGATAAACAGACGCATCGCCTCCAACCAGTAGGCATAATCGCCGCTTCCAGACACCAATGATTTAGCTTTCTCTTCCGGGAGGGCTTTCCACCACAGGTTAAAGAAGAGGATTCGATTGGCCAATTCAGCAACAAATTGTTCCACTTTTGCCATCAGGTTCTGAGCAACTTGATTTTGGGTATCTTCTGAGAAATACAGACCGGCAAAAGTATAGATTTTCTGTCCCAGAACTGTAATTCCATCAATTTCCTTAACAAAAGAAAGGAAATTCTCCAGGCTGATGTCATCGGTCAATTCGGGTCGACGTTTCTCCAGCGTTTCCACCAATTTTTCTACTTCTCCAAATGCTGCATCCAATTCCGCAGACTTAGGGCTGGGATATAAATCCCCAAGACTCCAACGAGTTTGTTGATATTTTGTCATTCAATATCTCCTTTTTCTGATAAATATTCTCGTAACTTCTGTCTCAAGTGATCAATTGGATAACGCTTGCCTTTAATTTCGTCCATATAATACCAGGCAGTCCATCCATTGACTGGACCCGATTTAATTTGCCGGCCCAGTTGATGAATGGAACCGCGCTTCCCATCCATCGTCAACGATCCATCTGCCATCACCTGTGCCGACAGGGTACTGTTTTCACCGAAATATAGTGTGGTGCCAGGCAATAAAAAGCCGTTCTCAAGCAACTCACCGAAAGGTAGCCGCGGTTCACGACGCGGGTTGAGCTGCGAAAGCAGGAAATCTTCACCCAACGGGGTGACGCCGGCAATTCGTTCGGATGCAATGCGCACATAGGATTCCTCACGTTCAATCCCGATAAAGCGTCGCCGTAACAGACGTGCAGCCGCTCCAGTGGTACCACTGCCTAAGAAGGGATCAAGCACCAGGTCACCTTCATTGGTACAAACCTGCAACACACGATATAGAAGTGCCAATGGTTTTTGGGTAGAATGTGCTCTGGAGCCATTCTCTTTCAGTCTTTCTTTGCCACTACAACGCGGAAAGTACCAATCGCTGCGCATTTGTAATTCATCGTTCATCATTTTCAAGCTATGATGGTTGAAGGTGTAAGGCGCACCACGTTCTTTTTGTGCCCAAATCAGGGTCTCATGCGCATTCGTCAG
>JACZIY010000021.1 GCA_014860845.1 Anaerolineaceae bacterium | reverse complement strand
TCCAACTTTTATCGAAATATTTCGTACCTATTATGAAGTGGGAGTCATTGTCAACAAAGTAGCAGATTATATGAGACTGAGAGGGTACAATGCGCACGCTGGACCAGCTATCGGGGGTGACGTAAATTATATTCCTGTGGCAATCGATGCTGGATTAGGCATGTCTGGAAAAAATGGATTGTTGATCACCAAAAAGAATGGTCCTCGTGTCAGATTGGCTGCTGTATTTACTGATATTGAGAATTTGCCCGTTTCTCAGCAAAATCCGCATGCCTGGATTCGAGATTATTGCCAGAATTGTAATATCTGTGTGCACAAGTGCCCAGCATATGCCATTTATCAGGAGACGCAAACTCACACTGATCTTGGTCCGGTATTTATTGACCACACCAAATGCGCACTACCTTTCTCGAATGATAATGGCTGCACGCTGTGTATCAAATTTTGCCCATTCAGTTATGTGGAATATGAAAAGTTGAAAATGAAACAAGAGTCGAAGTCAGTGGTTATGTAGGAAAATCAAATCTTCTTCCTCATCAGCACCGTGATCTTACCCAGTCTGGCTACTTCCTCAAAGCCTTCCCGCTCATACATCTTTACCGAACCAGTATAAGAGGGACGCTTTGCACCGGGGATATCATACGGAAAGGCCTCCACGACCCCGCCCCCCTTTTGTTGGATGTTCTCCAGTGCTGCTTTTAAAGGAAGCTGGGATAATCCTTCCCGGCGGCGGTTTTTGTCCACAAAGATGCAGGAGATACGCCATTGAGGTTTCCACTCTGGCGGGATAGTAAGCTCCTGGTAGGCGCGAGCGCGTTCCAGGCGGATGAAGTTCTCTGCCGGACCATACTGGCACCAACCAACCGGTACCCCGGCATCGTAGATCATTAATCCACAACTATGATTTCCTGCAGCGAGTTGATGCTGCATGCCCTTTCGTTCATCTCGCGTCATTTTGTTGAATTGCGATGAGGGTACCAGATTGAATGTGCACCAGCAACCACCAGACACGCCTTTGTGTTTACCAAACAAAGCGTCAAAATCTGCCCAGGTGTCCTGGGTAAATTCTTTGACTTCAAAATTATCGATCATCTTAAATCCTTTCTTCTGCGAACATCGGGGCAGGTCGTATCATGCCCTTCGGGTATGGACCTGCACCCTACGAATAAAGGTTACTTCACATCATTTTAATTTTGCACAACACAAAATAAATTTCCATCCAGATCTTCCAAAACAACATAATCATCGCCCTGTTGGTAGCGCCAGGGATAACGTCTGGCTCCAAGCTGCACCAATCGTTTTACCTCGCCAGTCTGATCATCTGCGTACAGATCCAGATGGATTTTGCTGCGTTTTCCGGTATGTGGATGCAGAACCTGATCAAGGGATATATTGGGTTCCTTTCCTTCGGGATCGCGCAAAATCACCCATCCATCCTTTGCAGGTTCTTTAGGTTGGTAATGTAATGCTGCCTGCCAGAATTCAAGCAATTTATCAAACTCATAGCAGCGAATGACAATCGATCCGATTTTCATTTTTCTGTTTTCTACCATAATAATTTGATTATCTATCACTTTAATCACAAATTCAACCAGAAATATAAAAAACTACCGAAATTTAAATCCTATGCAATAATTAAAAATGACTCGTATGGATATTAGTGGGAACCAAAGAAAGGAATCGTATGACAACAACAATATTAATTATTGGCACATTGGATACTAAGGGACTGGAGTTTGCCTACCTCCGTGATCTGATTCAGGCACGTGGACACAGGACGATAGTACTGGATGCAGGCGTGAATGGAGAGCCGGGCTTTCCGCCGGACATTTCGGCTGAAGAGGTAGCTAAAACCGGTGGTGCTTCCCTGCTGGAACTGCGTCAGAAAGCTGACCGGGGGTTTGCATTGGATGTGATGTCAAAAGGAGCACGTGAACTCACCGCCAGACTTTACGAAGACGGAAGAATTGATGGGGTTATCAGCCTGGGCGGCTCAGGAGGGACATCGATCGCAACCACCGCTATGCAGGCATTGCCTGTTGGGTTGCCCAAATTGATGGTCTCCACCATGGCGTCCGGAAATGTGGCTTCCTATGTGGATGTCAAAGATATCACCATGATGTATTCAGTGGTGGATGTGGCTGGCTTGAACAGCCTTTCACGAAAGATTTTTGCCAATGCTGTGGGTGCCATTTGCGGTATGGTGGAACAGGAAGTAACCCCAGCCGAAGACAAACCGCTGATCACAGCCACCATGTTTGGTGTTACCACGCCCTGTGTCACCATGGTGCGCGAAGGACTTGAAAAACGTGGCTTTGAAGTCCTTGTCTTTCATGCCACAGGCAGCGGTGGCCGCTCCATGGAGGCATTGATCTCAGCCGGTTTTATCAGCGGTGTGGCGGATATTACCACCACGGAATGGTGTGATGAGTTAGTGGGTGGTGTGCTTTCCGCCGGGCCAGAACGCCTGGATGCCGCTGCTAAAGCAGGAATTCCACAGGTCGTCTCCCTGGGCGCATTGGATATGGTCAATTTCGGTGCCATGGAAACCGTGCCGGAGCAATTCAAACATCGTACGCTCTACAAACACAATGCCTCGGTGACATTAATGCGTACCACCACGCAAGAAAATGCAGAATTAGGCCGGATTATCGCCACTAAATTAAATCAAACCAGGGTGCCAACCGCGCTGTTTGTTCCGTTGCATGGTGTCAGTATGATTGATGCTCCCGGACAACCATTCCATTCTCCGGAAGCGGATCAGGCTTTGTTTGCCGCTATTCGGGAACATCTGGACACCAGCAAAGTGGAATTGATCGAGATGCCCAATCACATTAATGACCCTGAATTCGCCGAAGCCATGTTGCTGAAGTTAACCGAGATGTTAGAAAAATAACCTAAAAATTTTGAAGAAAGGAAATTAAAATGCCATTCATTACAAGAACAGAATCAATCAGTAAATTAAAAGCGCAGGTAGCTGCCGGGAAACCGATCATAGGCGCTGGAGCCGGTACCGGTATCTCTGCCAAGTTTTCGGAACGCGGTGGGGTTGATCTGATCATCATCTATAACTCTGGCCGTTACCGCATGGCGGGGCGTGGCAGCCTGGCAGGATTGCTGCCGTACGGCGACGCCAACGCGATTGTGGTCGAGATGGCCAGCGAGGTACTGCCAGTGATCTCACATACCCCGGTGTTGGCCGGTGTTTGTGGCACCGACCCATTCCGCATCATGAAGGTCTTCCTTAAACAGCTCAAGGAAATGGGATTTGATGGCGTACAGAATTTCCCGACGGTCGGGTTGATTGACGGCACCTTCCGCCAGGGTTTGGAAGAGACCGGCATGGGTTATGGACTGGAGATCGAGATGGTGCATTTGGCGCATGAACTGGATATGCTCACCTGCCCCTACGTCTTTTCTAACAAAGATGCAGTTGATATGACCAAAGCTGGCGCGGATGTGCTGGTACCCCATATGGGGCTGACCACCAAAGGTTCCATTGGCGCTACTTCTGCTCTGACACTCGAGGAATCCGCCAAACGCATCCAGGAGATGCATGATGCCGCCGTGGAAGTGAATCCGGACATCCTGGTCTTGTGTCACGGTGGTCCGATCGCCGAAGCGGAAGATGCCCAATACATTTTCGACCATACCACTGGCATTGTCGGTTTCTTTGGAGCCTCCAGCATGGAGCGCCTGCCCACCGAGAAGGGTATCGAAAACCAGGCCAGGAGTTTCAAGTCTTTGCATTTTTAAGAGATGGCGGATTGGACGTCATTCGTCGTCGTTTTCTATTCATTGATGATATTCTCGAAAGGGCGGGTTCCGAACCCGCCATTACGCCCAATCCACCATTGCCACCATCAATGCAAACCGTACGGGCAAAGCATTTGATATCAGCATTTCTGGTAAAAACAATCCCCATTATCAAATGCTTTGCCCCTACCCACCCAATCC
>JACZIY010000186.1 GCA_014860845.1 Anaerolineaceae bacterium | reverse complement strand
TGAATTGATTGCCAGCGACATGCACCCTGACTATCTGGCAACCCGCTATGCCAATCAACTAGCAGAAAATTTAAATATTCAGAACATTCAAGTTCAACATCACCATGCTCATCTGGCTGCCTGTTTAGCGGATAACCAATACGACAAAGGTGATCCCGTAATCGGTCTTTGTTATGATGGTACAGGATATGGAACGGATGGTGCCATCTGGGGTGGTGAAATTTTGGTTGGTAATTATGCCCAATATCAACGGAAATTTCATTTGCAGTATGTTCCTCTTCCTGGTGGAGATATCTCTATTCGAATCCCTGCCAGAATGGCTTTATCCCATCTTTGGGCATATCAAATCGATTGGGATTATTCCCTGCCTGGCGTTGCTGCACTTTGCATGGAAGACAAAACCGTTTTAGATGTCCAGCTGTCCAGGCAAATCAACACACCCAAAACCTCCAGTATGGGACGATTATTCGATGCTGTTGCTTCTTTAATCGGAGTAAGACATAAAGTCAGTTATGAAGGGCAGGCCGCCATTGAGATGGAAGCTCTGGTAGACCCGGATGAACCAGGTTATTATCCGGTAAATTTGGAAAATGGGTTAATCGATCCCAAACCATTATTTGAAGCCATCATAGCAGATATACACGAAAATACCCCTATCCACAAATTATCTGCCCGATTTCATAATAGTATTGTTAAATTATCCATTGATGGATGTAAATTAATTCGAAGTGAGAACAAAATAAACACGGTAGCTTTAAGCGGAGGAGTCTGGCAAAACAAAGTCTTGTTGGAAAATATGATAAAAAAGCTAAAAAATGATCAATTTGATGTTATGATTCATCAAACAATACCTACCAATGATGGTGGTATTTCATTAGGACAGGCTTTAATTGCATCAAAGTTTATAAATAATTCATAACCCTGTGAGGAAAAAATGTGCCTCGGTATACCTGGAAAAATTGTTGAAATTGAAGATTCAATTGGAATGAAAATGGCTAAAATTGATTTTGGCGGGGTGATTCGCTCGGCTTGTATTGAAGCAATTCCCGAAGCAAAAATTGGAGATTACACCATCATCCACGCTGGATTTGCTTTAAATGTGTTAAGCGAAGAAGAAGCCATGGATACATTAAATTTGCTTCAGGAAATCGCAGACTTAAACGAAGAATTAGATATCGATGAACAAATCACCTGATTTTTCGAAATCCTTTCGGGATTCGCACCTGGTTCAAGGGGTAGTAGAGGAAATCAAGAGAATCACTACCCAAAATTGGATTTTGATGGAAATCTGCGGTGGTCAAACACATGCCATAATGCAATATGGTTTAGACCAGTTATTACCCGATCAAATTGAATTGGTACATGGACCCGGTTGCCCGGTTTGTGTCACTCCTCTGGATCAGATTGATCGTGCTCATGCGATTGCAAGCCGCCCTGAGGTAATTTTCTGTTCATTTGGCGATATGTTACGTGTTCCAGGGTCAGAAGTAGATCTTTTTACTTTAAAAGCCCGTGGCGCCCAAATTCGGGTTGTGTATTCGCCTTTGGATGCAGTAAAAATTGCTCATGAAAATCCGGACAAGCAAGTAGTTTTTTTTGCGATCGGTTTTGAAACCACGGTGCCATCAAATGCTTCCAGTGTTTTGCAGGCAAAAGCATTAGGTGTCGAAAATTTTTCGATTCTGGTTTCCCAGGTTGCAGTTCCTCCTGCTATGCACGCCATATTGAGCTCGCCTAAAAATCGAGTACAGGCATTTCTGGCAGCAGGGCATGTATGTACGGTCATGGGTTATTGGGAATACCACCCGATTGCAGGTCAATATAAAATTCCCATCGTTGTGACTGGATTTGAACCATTAGATTTATTACAGGGAATACTGTTATCCATCCGTCAGTTGGAGAAAAATCAGCACATTGTTGAAAATGCCTATACCAGAGCAGTAACAGAAAATGGGAATCAAGTCGCACAAAAGATTATTAACCAGGTCTTTGAACCTTGTGATCGAAATTGGCGGGGTATTGGGCGCATTCCACAAAGTGGACTATGTTTACGAGAGGAATATGCTTTTTTTGATGCAGAGAAACGCTTCCAGGTGGAACACATTCAAACCCGGGAACATGAAGTTTGCATTGCTGGTGAGATTCTACAAGGATTGAAAAAACCTTTCAACTGCCCTGCATTTGGAACACAATGTACACCAACCAATCCCCTGGGTGCTCCCATGGTTAGCTCCGAAGGGGCATGTAACGCTTATTTCCGATTTTCAAAATCATCAATTTCACATTAAGGAAATTTTTATGGATGATCAAATCCCTGTTTTTGAGGGACCGGTATGCCCTCTCCCACTAAAAAATGACACGACCATTGTATTAGGACACGGCAGCGGTGGTCTTATGACTCATAATTTGATTCTGGAGGTATTCCAAACCCACTTCCGGAATTCTTTTATCAAAGCAGGCAATGACTTTGCTAACACGCCAATTCCTGAAATGTACCCAAATGGTAGATTATCAATCAGCACGGATGGCCATATAATTTCTCCAATTTTTTACCCAGGTGGAGATATCGGTAGGTTATCAATCTCTGGCACTGTGAATGACATCAGTATGTCTGGTTCAATTCCTCTATATATTACCGCCAGTTTCATTCTGGAAGAAGGATTACTGATCACAGATCTTGATAGAATTGTTAATTCCATGCAAAAAACTGCTGAAGAGGCTGGTGTTGAAATTGTTGCTGGAGATACAAAAGTAGTTGAAAAAGGTAAAGGGGACGGCATTTTTATTTCTACAACGGGAATAGGATGGCTTCCAGATCATATCGAAATTCGCGGTGATTTAGCCCAGCCAGGAGACGTTATTCTCATTTCTGGAACCATTGGAGATCATGGAATAGCAGTACTTTCAGCCAGAGGAGATCTTGGATTTGAAACAAATCTTCAATCAGATGTTGCTCCACTTAATCATTTAATTCAATCATTAATCAAAGAATTACCAGAAATTCATGTTCTTCGTGATCCAACCCGTGGTGGATTAGCAACAACACTCAACGAAATAGCCAGGCAGAGTAATGTTGGCATGATGATTTATGATGACCTGGTTCCAGTCAATTCGATTGTGCAAAGCGCTTGTGAAATGTTGGGATTTGACCCCTTATATGTAGCCAATGAGGGGAAGGTTGTTGTGATTCTTCCAGAAGAACACAAACAGAAAGCGCTGGAAATCATGAAACAGAATCCATATGGAAAAAATGCAACCTTTATTGGAGAGGTAGTGGCCAATCATTCCGGGCATGTTGTATTAAAAACAAGTTTTGGAACAACCCGCATGCTCGAAATGATGTCTGGAGAAATGCTGCCGCGTATATGTTAAAATATTATCAAGAGACTGAATACACTTATCTTGACAGAGAAACATTCTCTTTTATACTTAAAAAAAATTAATACAATGGAGAAAAATGAAAATCGATTATCGTGAAACAACAAATGATCTCTTAAAGAGAATTGACATTCACTCACAATACGGGGCGAAAAATATAGATGAATGGATGTTGGATATCATCAAACTTGAAAAAGGTATGAAAATACTGGATGTTGGTTGTGGTGCTGGAAAACAATGCTTTTCATACCACCAGTTCCTTGATGGAGATGCTGACATTACCGGTGGTGATGTTAATCTTGAATTGCTCTCTCAGGCGAAACTTGAAAATGAAAAGCGTGGCACTGGAATGAATTTTCTTGAACTTGATTTCAACAAAAAGTTCCCAATGGAAGATAATCAATACGATTTCGAATCCTGTTGCTTTGCCATATATTATGCAGAAGACATTCCTTTCACCATTCGAGAAATGCATCGTGGTTTGAAACCAGGTGGCAGATTATTCTCCAGTGGCCCAATGCCTGAAAATAAACAATTTTTCTACGAAATAATTCGTGAAGCAACTGGAAAGATAATACCGCCAATGCCTGGCAGCTCCCGATATTCTACTCAAATCCTCGACGCAATGAAATCAACATTTAGCAAGGTTGATGTCCACATTTTTGAGAATCCCCTGGTTTTTGACAGTGTTGAACCATTCCTTGCGTACACACGCGCCTCTTTGTCTGAAGATCGCAAATTATGGAGTAGTTTCTTTGAAACCAAAGATGATTTTGAAAAGATTATGAACGCTATCACCTTGACTTCAGAAAAGAGATTGAAACAGGACGGCAAATTAATCATGACAAAGGTTGTTGGTGGCTTCATCGCAACCAAATAAAAAAATATGAATCAAAACCTGATTTTGTACGGTAAACGTGTTTGTTTCATCGGAGCTCATCCAGATGATATTGAATTGGGTTGTGGAGCATTAATTTCAAATATCGGAAATCGGGCAGATATTCTTTGTGTGACCCTCTCTGACAATAAAAAGAATCCAGAACTACAAAATTTGGTAACCGAACATAAAGCCAGTATGGCAGTTCTAGGGGTGACCGGTTATCACGATATTGTAAAAGACTTTGAAACCCGCCGTTTCCCTCAGGTTCGTCAGGAAATTCTTGAAACTATGCTAGACATTAAGCGGACTTTTAAGCCTGAAATTGTATTTGTCCATACAAAAAATGACATCCACCAGGATCATGCCACCGTTACAGATGAAGCCCTACGCGCCTTCCGAGGAACAACTGTGCTTGGTTTTGACGTTCTTCGCAGTAGCTATGGTTTCTTTCCCCATTTTCTATTTGAAGTTTCCGAACATGACGTTGAGAAAAAATTAGCTGCATTGGCTGAATATAAAACCTATACCAGTCGCTATTACTTTGATTCTCAAATTACCCGGGCAACGATGATCCGGCATGGAGCACTTGC
>JACZIY010000185.1 GCA_014860845.1 Anaerolineaceae bacterium | reverse complement strand
TCAATAAGGTGCGCAAAATGTCATTGGATCTGCGCCCCAGCATGCTGGATGATTTAGGATTGAAGCCTGCCCTGGATTGGTATTTTGAGCGCTATACCCAGCAGACTGGGATTGGGGTCGATTTTGATCCCCAGGAGTTGGATCAAAAACGTTTTTCCAGCGAAATCGAAATCACCATCTTCCGCATCGTGCAGGAATCATTAACCAATGTCGCCCGGCATGCAGAGGTGGAAAAAGTTTATGTACAGTTGGTGGCCTTCCAGGATACATTAGAATTGATGATTGAAGATGAGGGCATTGGTTTTGCGCTGGAGGAACAAAAAGCCGGCAGCAGCAGTGGATTGACCGGTATGACTGAAAGGACCCGATTGTTACAGGGCGAAATGGAAATACAGTCAGTGCCCGGAAAAGGCACCCGCATTATGGTACGCTTACCCCTCAGGCAGGAGGAATCATCATGATCAAAATTGTGCTGGCAGATGATCATACCGTGGTGCGCGAAGGTTTCCGCATGGTGCTGGAAACCCAAGCGGATTTCATGGTAATCGGGGAAGCGCGTGATGGACTGGAAGCGATTCAGGTGGTCGAACGCCTGAAGCCGGATGTGCTGGTCGTGGATCTGATGATGCCGGGCATTAATGGGCTGGAAGTGGTGCGCCAGGTACACAATCACACCCGGGTGGTGGTGCTGACCATGCACGATCACGAATCTTACGTGCTGGAAGCCTTGCGCAATGGTGCTTATGCTTATGTATTGAAAGACGCCACCCCGAAGGAACTGGTAGAAGCCATCCAGAAAGCAGCCATCGGGCAACGCTATCTGAGTGCACCGTTTGCAGAACGGGCGATAGAGTTGTATGCGCAGATGAATAATGCCGGGGACGACCCCTACGAAAGCCTGTCGGATCGTGAACGCGAAGTGCTGCAACTGGCCGGGCAAGGCTATAGCAACCAGGAGATTGGCGAGATGCTGCAAATCAGCCCACGCACGGTCGAGGTGCACCGCGCAAAATTGATGCGCAAGCTGAATATGAAAGGCCAGACCGAATTGATTCGCTATGCGATCCATCGCGGTTTGACTCCCAATCAACCGTAACGTTGTTCATTGTTAGGGAATTGTAAGGTTTTTTGAGATAATTAAGGAGTGAATCGATCAAAAATACGTAGTTCTACGTATTTTATAATAAGTGAAAATCGTTTATTCTATATGAGGCACAAATAGCAGGAAGTGCCTGGAAAAGGTGAGATCATGGGAAGATGGATGAAGAAAATAAAAAATAAACAATACGGACAGGCGATGGCTGAATTTGCATTGACATTGCCGATCTTTTTGCTATTGGTTTTTGGGGTGATTGAGTTATCGAGATTCTTCCTGACATACAGTTCGATCTTTACAGCGAGCCGAGAAGCGACCAGATTTGCGACATCGGTAGGAAGTGGAGCGACCAAGAATTACTTAGATTGTGAAGCGATAGCAAATATGGCTGTATCAAGCGGATCATTTGGTGGAGTTCAGCAAGATGACATAACAATTTTTTATGAATCATCACCAGGGACAATCGTCGCCAGTTGCCCGAATCTAATTTCAGGAACTGTCCCTTTACAAGGGAATTGTCACAATGGTTCGATTGATTGTGATGCCAGTCCACCAGAGGAATATGAACCACAATTAGGTCATAGAATTTTGGTAGAAATAGGGACAGATTTCGAATCAATTTTGGGAATAGTACCGGATTTACCAATAAACGTAGAAAATGGTAGAACCATCATGATGTCCATTGTTGTGGCAAAAGAACCAGAGCCAATTGATCTATGTGATGATTTTGTGGGGTACGAAAATCCGACACCCCAAGAAGGCGAAGAAAATATATTATATGTGGACATAGAAAACACATCTGAAGAATCATTTTTTACAATTCATCAGATCATGGATGTTGATTGGACAGTGACAGCAGAGGCACCGAAATTAATGGAAATCCGCTGGACTGCAGATGAAAACCCAATTTGGATAACAGATGTAGAAGAAGGACGATTACCGATCATAACGATACCAGATGCGGGTTCAGTAGATTATTGGAAAGAGCATACACGTAACTTAATACCAGAAAACACCTACAGATTGGAATTTGTTTTTAGTGAGCCTGTCGACCAGGATGATATTGAACTCAGCTTCGATCTAATTATGCAAAACGCATCGCTACCGACAGATTTTTGCTGGCCGGTAGAGTAAGGCAAAGGAAAAGATGAAAAAGAGAATTGGACAAAAGAGCAGAACTACAGAGAGCGGTCAGAGCATGGTTGAGTTGGCGGTGAGTATTGTAGTACTGCTGATATTGCTTGCAGGGGTGGTGGATCTAGGCCGGGTCGCATTTTATTACATAACGATACGAGATTCAGCGCAGGAAGCAGCGACGTATGCATCAATTTTTCCAAATAACAATGAGCAGATATTTGCCCGTGCATTGGCAGGAATAACAGGTGATGGAGTGGATGCCAGCCGCATAGAAGTTACATTAACATACCAAGGATCAGTAAGCTATACATGTGAATTGGGAGAAGGATGTGCGAGTAGTACGGATACAACAGGAAGCAATGAAGTCCAGGTAGGAGATGTAATAGAAATAACAGTGACGGATTCAGCGTTTCCGGTCACGATGCCATTATTAGGGACATTTATAGGAAGTCAGACGATAAATTTAAGCTCGACCATTCAGGATGTAGTGGTTCGAGTACCAGAAGATTAATAGAGAGAGGTAAAAGATGAAAAAGGAGAGCGTGAATAAAAGACAAGAAAGTGGACAAATCATCGTACTATTGGCAGTTTCCTTGGTAGTAGTGATGATGGTGGCAGCGTTGGCAGTAGATGGAGGGATGATTTACTCAGAGCGACGATTTGCGCAGAATGCAGCGGATGCATCCGCTTTGGCAGGTGGTGG
>JACZIY010000184.1 GCA_014860845.1 Anaerolineaceae bacterium | reverse complement strand
TTTTACACGCTAAGGATATAAAAACCTATTTTGTCACAAAAGATGGTAAAGATGTTGACCCCTTTGATTTAGCAATATTAATGAAAATCTTGCCACGCATTGTAGGAGGAAGCAATACCATTCGGCAAGTGATCGCTGATTTACTCGTGTGGTCTTATGATGACAAACAAAACTTAAATGAGGACAAAGCAGATGAAATTTGTGAGAGGTGGACAATTCAAGGGCGTCCATCATCAATAATGAATGCAAACTATCCGCGTACAGCTGCGCGACTATGTTTGATGTGGGAAAGATTAAAAATAGAAGGCTTTACGACATATTGGTTATAGAGCAATAGATGACCATTTTATTTCAAATTGACACTGATTTAATTAACTTAAGCTGGAGTCAAGTTCAGAAAAAAGAGATTGTTCACTCAATCACAGCGACTGAACAATATGGCCTATTACATATTAAGCCAAAGAGAAACAATATTAACTTTGCTCCGACCACCTTTCGAATAAACGATCCCACACCATTAGGTTCAGGTCCGGATTCATTGATTGGACCCGTCTTATTTGAACAAACCAACTATAAGTTGTTCATTCAATCCAAAAAGAACCTAAAAGTTTCCGTTTATCATCGCGACCCGATCATTCAAGCGATGATTGGTTATGAAAACAACCAACAAATAGCGTTAGGATTTATTAATTTTGGATCACAAATTGGTCGTTCGGAGTTTTCAGTTTTGGTAGATGGTCAACCCGAATTAGACTTCGAAATAGAGATTTATCCCAGCAAGTTAGATTATGTAAACGATTATCAACAGATTCTTGCGGACATTCAAGATGTTTTCCATGGATTGGCTTTTGAATATCTTCGTTCAACTTATTTACAGGGAAGGCAAGTTAGCGTTCCTCAACCAACAGAATTAGAGTGGTTAGTCTTACTACGCAGTATTGTATCTGACTTAGAAAAAGCATATTATCATATTGCACAACATCCAATCCGTAATTTGGTTCGTGAAGATCAAATAACCCCGATTGAAAAAATTAAAAAAGTTGATTCTTCAATTCGTAATGCAGTCAGACACCAAAAAGGAATGGGTGAGTTAAAAAAACTCAACAATGGTATTCCCATTAATTCTCGTTTATATGCAAATAAAGCGCAAACGACTCTGGATACTCCTGAACACAGATGGTTAGCAGCGCAATTAAACAGTATTCGACAAAAAACCAATCGGATAAAACGGCAAGTAATATCTCAATATTTAGCTTTTGAGGATAGACCTGAACGGGCCAATAAAATAATTGCAGAACTGGATTCAATCGAAAAATTGATTGTAAGGTTGAGCAAATTAGAACCATTTGAAAACATCAACGGTTTACCACCAGCAGGCTTTGCTTCCATTCAACTCTTGAGTGCTCCTGGTTACCGTGATGCATACCAGGCTTGTTCAATTTTAGCACTGGGATTAAGAATAGAAGGTGGTCCCTTACACTTATCTGTCAAAGATTTGAACTTGCTATATGAGTATTGGTGTTATATAGCCTTATTGAGAATTGTTTCTGAGATTGTTGGCAAACCGATACCAAGCTCCGATCTGCTAACAATTCAACAACGAGGATTACAAATTCTTTTACAAAAAGGGCGCCAGTGCAATGTCAAATTTGATACAGATACCAAGCGCACAATAACATTAACTTACAATCCCAAATTTGTGGGTGAAAATTACCTGGTTCCTCAACAGCCAGACATCTTGATGACCATGGATGATCCAGGTTGGCCAAAATTACAACTTCTTTTTGATGCGAAATATCGTGTCGACACATCTCACCAATACAAAGAACAATACGGTTCTTCAGGGCCACCGGAAGATGCGCTTAATGTACTTCATCGATATCGTGACGCCATATTAGAAAAAGATGGTATCAAATCAGAAAGTAAAAGATCAAAACGTACTGTAGTCCAAGCAGCCGTTTTATTTCCTTCCCATGACACACAACAAAATCCATTTTCAAAATCCCGCCTGTGGAAATCTTTGGATAAATTAGGGGTTGGAGCGGTTCCGTTATTGCCAGATGAAACAAAATATCTTGAAGAATGGCTAACTGCAGTGCTTCACCAGGGTGGTTGGGATCTGGCAGAGAGGGTCATACCTCATATTGCCTCTGATCAATTGATGAATTGGCGCATTGCGGCCTCTGAAATCGTGTTAGTCGCTCCATTGCGGTCGGAAAACGAAGAAGAGCATTTTGATTGGATCAAGAGCAATCATTTGTACTATATGCCATTACTAAAACAACAAAGAAGACAATATTTTACAAAATGGGTGGCAATTTATTTATCTGCGACAAAAAAAGAACCTGGTTCTATAAAATATATAGCGAAAGTCGACTCTCTCGAGGTAATAGAACGAAAAAAAATAAAGACACCATGGGATTCAAGCCGCAATGAAGAACAATCTATCCTATATCATTTAGGGAAAGTCGAAGAGTTGAATTATCCAATATTAAATGTAGACGATGAGGGAAGAGGTCATCGGTTCTCTATTCATCGTTGGACGTCCAAACTAGGCCTGGATCGGGCAAAAGTTTTATCAGAGCTTTTCTTAGAAACAGAACCCGAATGGCGGCTTTATGAGAATCTGCAAGCCAATGGAATCAAATTCGATCTCATACCTGGAACAGCTAAAGTTATAGACTCTGAAGATCCAAGAGGAAGAACCAAATTTATTTTTGATAATGGTTACTCTGTTAGATATGGAGGGGCTGCGGGATTCGTCTTGTGGAAAGTGACAGGCGAAGAATTGATCTATTCAAGGATTCAAGATATATTGACTGAAATTCATCATTCACTGAATCTAAATATTGGGGATGATTCGGAAACGATTCAAGAAACATTAGTCTAAGGAAAAGAACATGGACATAAATGAATTATCACAGCAAATCATCAAATTCCGCGACCAAAGAAATTGGGAGCAATTTCATAAAACGAAAGATTTGTTACTGGGTCTGGACATTGAAGTGTCAGAACTGATGGAATTATTTTTATGGAAATC
>JACZIY010000183.1 GCA_014860845.1 Anaerolineaceae bacterium | reverse complement strand
GGCTAATCGTGTACCTACCCCATTGACTCCTAACAAAAGGTTAAAATATTCCCTTTCAATTTCACTTTCAAATCCAAATAAGGTAAGTGATTCTTCCCTGACGATTAGTTGTGAATGGAAAAATTTTATGTCCCCAATGTTGGCAGTTTCACAAGTTTCTTTTGTGGTAAAAACCTGGATGCCAAGACCACTTAGATTTACAATTACGAAGTCAGCACCTTTATGAATTATCTTACCCTGAATGGATGCGATCACTTTTGTCTCTCATTTTTTCGATTCTGATTGAATATTTCGTACAAACAAATGGATGTCGCTACGGCCAAATTGAGCGAATCACTTTTTCCTACCATAGGAATTCGAACCAGTTTTTCACATCCTTTAATTAACGATTCAGATAAACCTTCTCGTTCACTTCCCATTAATAGAATCATATCTTTATTATAATGGATTGCCTGGTAATCATTGTCTGCCCGATCACTTGTCCCGACAATCGGAATATCTTTTTCTCTCAAAAAATGTAAAAAACTATCGTTATTTATTTTAATGATTTTTAAGGAAAAAATAGCACCCATACTGCTTCTAACTGCAGCAATATCAAATGGATCTGTACACTGGTCGATTAATATAATTCCTGACCCACCAACAGAGTCTAAGGTTCTCAAAATACTTCCTAGATTGCCTGGATCCTGGATCCTATCCAATCCGACCCAAAGACCTGCCCTTTCATTTATATAATTTATCTCGTATGTTTTTTGGTGTAAAACTGCTGCCAGGCCTTTGGGACCATCTTTTAAAGAAATTGTTTCAAAAACCCGTTTATCAACCTCAAAACATTCTAGTCCTAATTCGATCAATTTTCCAAGTAATTGTTTTGAATATTGATCGCTTATTAATTCCTGAGAATAAAATACTTGATCAAAATTCCATTTGCCATCGATTGCTTCAGAAATTATTCTTGGACCCTCGATGTAAAATAATTTATTTTCATCTCGAAATTTTTTCATTCTTAATTTTCGAATGAATTTTATTTTTGGATTGGATGTGCTGGTGATCATTTATGATTCTAATTCTGTGAATCTTCTACTATGCGCATGACATATCGCTATAGCCAATGCGTCTGAAGCATCATCTGGTTTGGGAATTTCGGGTAAATTCAATAATGATTGAACCATTATTTGAACCTGTCTTTTATTTGCTACGCCATATCCGGTGACTGCCTGTTTTACCTGCAATGGGGTATATTCAGCACACTTTACATTCCGTTCTGCTAAAGCTAATAAAATAACTCCTCTTGCCTGTCCCACACTGATGGCAGTGGTTACATTTCGTTGAAAAAATAATTTCTCCACCGCGCATGATTCTGGTCGGTGGAGATCAATTAACTCAAGTAGTCGGTTGAAAATGATTTGAAGTCTTTTCTCCATGAATAAATCTGGAGGGGTTATGATTACACCAAAGTCAATCACTTGCAAACCATTATTGTTTTCTGTAATCAACCCAAATCCGGTTGTGGCAGTTCCCGGATCAATTCCCAACACTGAATTCATGGAAAGGTTCTACTCCATAGCCTCCATGGCTTCTTCAGAAATCTTCAGGTTTGAGAAGACATTAACCACATCATCTAATTCTTCCAATGCTTCTAACATCTTCATCACTTGTATTGACTGATCAACCGGAAGTTCAATTTCCTGATTAGGTATCATTCTAAGTTCAGCCTCATCAGGGGATATCCCGGCTTTCAGTAACAAATCACTGATGGATTTAAAATTCTCAACTTCTCCAATGATTTCAATCGTTTCATCATCATTGGAGACATCATCTGCACCACCATCCAGGGCAATTTCAAAAACTTTATCGAAATCGTTACCTTCACAAGGAAATGCAAAATAAGCAACACGATTAAATTGCCAGCTTACAGACCCTTGTTCGCCCATTGTCCCGTTTGCTCGGTTGAGAATGTGCCGAACGTCTGCAACTGTTCTATTACGATTTTCAGTCAAACACTCAATCATGACAGCAATTCCGTGGGGAGCATAGCCTTCATACATTACTTCATCATATGTACCTTCTTTTGATTCTCCGGTACCTCTTTTGATTGCTCTTTCAATGTTTTCTTTAGGCATATTAACTGATTTGGCTTTATCAATTGCCAGACGCAATCTGACATTTGCAGATATATCTCCGCCGCCTTCTTTTGCAGCCATGAGAATTTCCCGTGTTACTCGAGTAAATATCTTTCCCCTCTTCGCGTCTGCTGCCCCTTTTTTCCTCTTTATAGTAGACCACTTGGAATGACCTGACATAAAAAAAATCTCCTTGGCGAAAAAACATTAGGAATATATTTTCAACATTATACCATGCCTGAAATTTGTTCCCAATTCTTTCTTTTTGGTAATTATTTCTACTCAATTTTCTGTAATCACCTAACAGAAATGAAAGGTAGGCGTTCATAATCGCAATAAACCGTAAAATACAAACTAAATTATTACTTTATTATTACGGATATATAACTTTTATGA
>JACZIY010000182.1 GCA_014860845.1 Anaerolineaceae bacterium | reverse complement strand
CACGTGTAAATGGTAAAGTTTGTATCCAGGTTGGGATTTTGATACACTACATATGAAAAATTAATAATTTCTGGTTTGAGATGTTCTCAAACCAGATTAAACTTCAACAGGAGGAAAATAAATGGAATTATCCAGTGAATTAAAAAAGGAAATGTACTGGATGATGTTGCTATCACGACGCCTGGATGAACGAGCCTGGGTATTACATCGACAAGGAAAAATTGCTTTTCACATATCCGGCATCGGACACGAGGCAGCACAAGTGGGTGCAGCTTTTGCATTAAAACGTGGGTATGATTGGGTTACACCATATTATCGTGATCTGGCTTTGATGATAAGTTTGGGATTAACCCCAGAAGAATTTATGTTAAGTTTGATGGGTAAGGCTGGGGAACCGAGCTCCGGATCAAGGCAAATGCCAAGTCATTTTGGACTAAGAAGGGTGAATGCTGTCAGTCATTCTGCCCCAGTTGCTACCCAGGCAGTTCACGCTGCTGGCATTGGTCTTGCTATCAAGATCAAGAAGGAAAAGAAAGTTGTTTTGACTACTATTGGTGAGGGGTCAACTTCCCAAGGGGAATGGTATGAAGCAGTCAACTGGGCAGCAGTTCACCAATTGCCGGTGATTTTTATGGTGCAGAATAATCAATATGCGATCTCTGTTCCACCGGAAATGCAGATGGCAGTCAAGAGTTCAGCCGATAAAGCCTGTGGTCTCGGCCTTCCCGGTCAAATGGTTGACGGAACCGATGTTTTTTTGGTTTATGAAATCCTTTCAGAGTTAGTGGATGCAGCCAGAAATGGAAACGGACCAGCTTTGGTGGAAGCGAAAATGTATCGAATAACACCTCATTCATCCGATGATGACGATCGTACTTATCGCTCGCGCGAAGAAGTTGAAGAAAATAAAAAATTTGATCCACTCTTGTTGACGCAAAAAAGATTGATGGATGAGGGGATATACAATGAAAAAGATTTAGAAGATTTGGACAAAAAAGCGAAACAAATGGTCACAGATGCTGTGAAGACAGCTGAAAACGCTCCTTATCCATCAGCAGAGGAAGCTGCTTATCCTGTGTATGCTGAGGAGGTGCCCAATGTCTGAAATAACAATGGTGGAAGCCATCCGTGATGCAATGGATGAAGAATTGGCTCGTGATGAAAATGTCTTCATTGTTGGGGAAGATGTTGGGCAACGGGGAGGTGTTTTCAGAGCCACTGTGGGATTATTTGATAAATATGGGGCGGATAGAGTCATCGACTCTCCTTTAGCAGAATTGTCCATTGTCGGTGTTGGAATTGGTGCGGCTTTATACGGGATGAAACCAATCTGTGAAATTCAGTTTGCTGATTTTATATTTCCCGCGTTCAATCAAATTATCAGTGAAGCAGCAAAGATGACCTATCGCTCCAATGCAACCTGGACTGTACCTATGGTCATTCGTGCTCCGTATGGGGGTGGCATTGGGGGAGGTTTATACCATTCACAAAGTGTGGAAGCTTTCTTTTCACATATTCCTGGATTAAAGGTTGTCATTCCCTCCAGTCCCTATGATGCAAAGGGATTATTAAAATCAGCGGTTCGTGATCCGAACCCAGTTATATTTTTAGAACCTAAAAAAGGATACCGATTGATCAAAGGTGAAGTTCCTGATGAGGATTATGTGGTACCGATTGGACCAGCCAGGGTATCACGGTCTGGTGAGGATTTGACAATTTTTGCCTATGGAATGATGCATTATTATGCGCTACAGGCAGCGGAACAGTTGGAACAGGAAGGTTATTCAGCAGAAGTGGTAGATTTACGCACCCTTTATCCGGTGGATAGAGACACAATTCTGGCTTCTGTCAAGAAGACAGGGAAAGCACTGATCGTCCACGAGGATAACTTAACTGGTGGCTACGGTGGAGAAATAGCTGCAATTATTGCTGAACATGGATTTAATGATCTGGATGCACCAGTCCGTCGTTTAGCAGGTCCAGATGTTCCAGCAGTGCCATTCAGCCATCCAATGCAGGAATGGTTTATGGTAAATCCTGAGAAAATTTTCAAATCTGCGCTTGAACTGGCACGGTACTAAAAGGAGGTAAGCATGATGGAAAAAGTAATTATGCCTCAATTGGGAGAATCAGTGGTTGAAGGTACGCTTATCAAGTGGTTGGTAAAAGAGGGAGATCGCGTTGAAGAATTTGATTCTTTAATGGAAGTTGAATCTGCCAAAGTTAATACTGAGATCCCCAGTCCTGCATCTGGTACTTTATTGAAGATTCTGGTTGAGGAAGGTACCACAGTTCAGGCAGGAACAATTCTTGGTTGGATTGGGGAACCTGGAGAAAAAGTTCCTAATGAAGATGAATTTGTCGCTGAAAAGGTTTCGAGCGAATCAACTCAACCCATTCAAACCAGATTGGAAGAAATACCTGCAAAACACGAGATTGGACGAGATCGAGATCTGGGTTTTATTTCACCGGTTGTGGCAAGATTGGCTCGTGAAAATAATATCGATCTATCTTTGGTCGAAGGAACGGGTAACAACAATCGGATCACGAAAAAAGATGTCCTTCAATTTATTGAAAAATCTGGCGAAA
>JACZIY010000181.1 GCA_014860845.1 Anaerolineaceae bacterium | reverse complement strand
CCGTGCAATAGCGCCATCATTGAAAGTTTGTCTAGACAATATTATAGTAATTTTCAATATAAACTTCAATCAACCCCGACTGTTTCCAGTTGATTGATAGCCCAGGAATATCTATAATTAAGGTAGTACCTTCAAAGGCTAAAGGTATTCGGCATGACCGCTGCAATTTCAAACTGCCTTCATTCCAATTTGAATTATAAAAATGAAATCTTCCCAAGGAGTGGAGAACATGAAGTCATCTATTGTCCGAGCTGTTGTTCTATGCGTGGGAAATATCTTTTTGATTTTAGTCCTCAGCAGTTGTGCAAAGACTTCTGATGGATCAGAGATCGGAACGGATGGCACCCAGGCGTCTGAAAGCGAGAAAATTGCGACACCTGAACAACCACCAGCGGATATTCAGTTTGGTCAGGATGGAGAACCGCCACGCAATCCGGCGGTTAATACTGTCATGTCTATCTTTGTCACGGATGATTTTTTAGGGGCGGGCACCTGCCTGTTGTGTCATGCTAATTTGTTCGATCAGGGGGGAGTAGATGTTTCCATCACCACTGATTGGCGTTCTACCATGATGGCAAATGCCTCCCGGGATCCAATCTGGCAGGCAAAGGTAAGCTCGGAGATTGAGCGTATGCCGGACTTACAAGCAGTGATCGAAGTGAAATGTGTCACCTGCCACCAACCGATGGCAAAAACACAGGCAGAAGTTGTTGGCGCTGCGGTAGCGATGTTTGGGGATGGCTTTAATAATCCTGCTCATGCGTTGCATCTGGCGGGGATGGATGGTGTTTCCTGCGCGCTCTGTCATCAAATTCAAGATAAAAATCTGGGTGGGAAGGAGAGTTTCACTGGAGGATTTAAGATTGACGCCAGTACCAGTCCCCCCAACAGGCCGATGTTCGGTCCTTACGAGACCCCATTTGGATTCCCAATGCAAAATCACACCGGATTCATTCCAGTATATGGCGAACATACAAACCAGGCAGAGCTGTGCGCCACCTGCCACACCCTTTTAACGTCGTATATGGATGCTGAGGGAAATATCCTGGGAGAATTCCCAGAGCAGACTCCCTACATAGAATGGGAGAATAGCCAGTATGGCAGTGGAGGAATCGTCTGCCAGAATTGCCACATGCCTGTTGCGCAGGGAGGTGTGACGATTTCGATAATGCCCGGAAATTTACAACCACGCGAACCCTTCTTCAAACATTATTTTGTCGGTGGCAATGCATTTGTGCTGACAATGCTCTCAGACTGGGGCGGAGATATGGGGATTGGCGCAGATAAAGCTCATTTTGACGCCACCATCGCACGGGTAAAGGAACAGATTGGTCAACGTTCCGCCAGTCTGACAGCCAAAAGTCTGGAAGTGCGGGATGGGCAATTGATTGCTCAGCTACAGATCACACCCTTCACCGGGCATAAATTTCCCACGGGGTTCCCCTCACGGCGTGCCTGGTTGCATGTGACCGTGACAGATGCTGCCGGTATTCTGATTTTTGAATCCGGAAAGATCAATCTGGATGGCTCGATCAATGGCAATGCTTCGGACATGGATCCGGCAAGTTATGAGCCACACTACGATCTGATCACCAGCCCGGATCAGGTGCAGATTTATGAGCCGATCATGATTAATAGTGATGGCGAGGTGACCTATACACTGATGCGCGCTGCCACGTATGTGAAGGACAATCGCTTACTGCCTAATGGAACAGAAAAAACCACTCTCCCGGAGGATGTAGCAGTTCACGGCGCAGCCCTGCAGGATCCTAACTTTATGGGTGGTGGTGATCTGATCACCTATCAGATCGATGTCAGTGACGCACAGGGACCGTTCACTTTCAGCGCGGAATTACTTTACGAACCGCTTTCGTACCGCTTTATCCAGGATATGTTCACGGATGAGACTGCTGAAATCGAACAGTTTTCCGGTTATTATGGAGAAACTTACAAACAACCGTTGTTGGTAGCAGCTATTGAGCCAGTGGAGGTGAAGTAAGCCAAAGGATTGTGGATGCCAGACTGGTCGCTCAGGTTATTACGACCAGTCTGCGCAGGCGATGTTTTACGTTTGAATGGATTCTGGAAAATCCTGACTTTGACCTGGCAAACAACTTCATTTTACAAGGATTGATTGTTCGCCATCTTCTATTGTCTCATCTACCTAAAAGATGATTAACAATTAACATATCTAATTCCTCATAATCACGTGTGGACCTTAATTGCTCGACCCTGTCTACATCAAGCGATCTGGCAAGATCTACCAGGCGGAGGAAAATCTCACGGCTATTTCGCAAATGTTTGGTCGATTTTTCCTTAACCTGAGTTCGAAGGGCTTTTACATCCAATCCGATCATTTCACCATTTTGTCCATATCCATTGCGCTCGAGTACCCAGACCTGATTAAATGCACGACGGATATCCACAACACCAAAAGACTTATCTTCATCGAATTTTAGACCGTTTTGATCATTTAAATGCACTGACCATAATTTTTTCTGGTAAAGAGCATACGCCATTTCATCAGAGGGATCCAGACCTGCAAGAATCGCATGGGCGGACTCAATTAAAGTACCAACCCGAGAAGGATCAATCGTCAGGCTTGACAGACCTAAAAAGTGGCCAGTGGTCGGGAGATAGGCCTGATCCATAGGCTCATTTGGTTTCATTTCACCGAGAATTCTAATATACTTGTTGTACTCCAACATACTATTCAACCATTCAACCAACCTGCCAACAGATGCCACAGGATCTTTCGCTTCCCGCATATAGGTACCTTCCCGTGCTGGCCACAGAACAATATTATTGGTTCCAACAATCTGGGCAATATCAATCGCTCGTTTCGAGCGTTCAAGAGCATATTTTCTGGCTTCTGGCGAGTTAGAGGTGATGGCACCATCTATGGTCAAAGGATGTTCCCATAAGCGTGGGGCAACGAATTCAGCAATCAGTCCACGCTCATCCAGCAATTTGCGACTGTTCTTTGCGTCGCTTTCTTGTTTTGCCCAGGGATCATCTGCGCTGGAGACGATATCATCATCGTGGAATTGAACACAGTCAAAAACCAAGCTGTTTGTAAAATTCAAGTTTTTCAGTGTCAATTACCGGGTTAGACTTTACCAGTAGTAGTCGCCCGGTGTTTACCACATAGAGCCGCCTTATGGTTACCAGTCATAGTCGCACGATGTATACCACCCATAGTCGCCCGGTGTTTACCACTGTGGCACAATCTCTCCTGAGTAAAAAATCAAAGGAGAGCCTAAAATATGGAGCGCAAACACGTGAATATAATACGGGAAATAATTTATCGAATAAGAGCCGGTGAAAGCGAACGACAGATTGGAACTAACCTTGGACTATCACGACCAACTGTTCATAAATATAAATTACTAGCAGAGGAAAAAGGATATTTGGATGTAACCAGAGCCATGGTAGAAGAAGAGGAATTACTAAGGGAATTAGGACCAGCAGCAAAACCACCAAAGATACCTTCCAGTATTGAGCCTCACCGAGACCATGTAATTAGTATGCTAGACAAAGGGGTGGAAATGATGGCAATCTGGCAGAGGTTACGAGATGAACACGGGTACAGAGGTAGTTATTCCTCATTACGCAGGTTTGTCAGCCGTCTCGATCTAGAAAAAGAGCCAGAAAGTTTTACCCGGGTGCACACAGCTGCCGGAGAAGAAATGCAAGTAGATTTTGGATATGTTGGAAAGTTGTACGATCCAAAAAGCGGACGGATCCGGAATGCATACGTATTTGTAGGCACATTAGGGTATAGCCGTCATCAATACGCAGAAATTGTATTCGATCAGAAGATACCCACGTGGATAGCTCTTCATCGCCGCACATTCGAGTACTTTGGGGGAATACCTAATGTAATCGTTCCAGACAACCTGAAAGCAGCTGTGAAAAAAGTATTGATCTACGATCCAATTCTGGGTGAGGCATATCGGAGAATGGCCCAATACTATGGTTTTCTGGTCAACCCAACCCGGCCACGTACTCCCGAACACAAAGGTAAGGTGGAGAATGGGGTTCATTACGTTCAAAGAAACTTCATTGCGGGGCGTACATTTGAAAGTGCTGATTCCGCCAACCAACACCTGAAACATTGGATAATCGAAATAGCAGGGGTGAGACAGCATGGCACCACGCGCCAGGCTCCCTTAGCTTTATTCAACCAGCATGAAAAACAAGCATTAATCCCATTACCCAAAGAAGCATACGTGCTTAATGAAGTACGGATGGCAAAAGTTCACAAAGATTGCCACATTCAGGTAGGCAGTTGTTATTATTCCATACCCTACCGCTATGTGAGTAAAAAAGTTTCTGTCCATATTGGAGAAAAGATGCTTGAAGTTTATGATGAACAGCAAAATCTGGTGTGTACCCATGTTTTATTGACTAAGAAAGGAGCGTGGAGCACCAGAAATGAGCATTATCCAACGCACAAAGCTGAATACCTCATGCAAACCCCGCAATACTGTCTTAAAACAGCCAAACAGATTGGTCCTGCAACCCATACTGTTGTCAGTTTACTGTTTTCGGAAAAGCCATTGTACCAGCTACGTTCTGTTCAAGCGATCCTGCGCCTGGAAAAAACTGTGGGTAATAAACGCCTGGAGGACGCGTGTAAGAGGGCACTGTTTTATGGAGATTATCATTACCGACGCATCAAAGAAATTTTAAATGCCGCCCTGGATCGTGAGGCATTACCGGAATCGCCGCCGAAAGAAGAAAGACAACCCCATTTATTTGCGAGAAAATCGAGGGAGTTCTTTATTAATTGGGAGGAGGCATCCAAATGATGACCCATCCTTTGCTTCCAAAACTTCGCCAATTGCGTTTATCCACCATGCTCAATACACTTGAACTACGCGCTGAACAAGCTGCTCAAGAGGATTTGTCTCCTTTGCAGTTTTTTGCCCTTTTATTGGATGATGAAATTGAACGCAGGGAACACGACGCGCTTTCTCGCAGATTCAAATCATCCGGTTGTGACCCGCAAAAAACGTTGTCACACTTTGACTTTTCTGTGAACCCCAGCATTTCCCGTTCTTACTTGAGTGACTTCGCTTCTTGTGCTTATATTCAGAGACATGACAATATTTTGTTTTGTGGTCCAACAGGAGTTGGTAAAACCCATCTTGCGAATGCCCTGGGGGTTGAAGCGCTGAAACGGGGCTTTCGTGTAATTTCTAAATCTACATACCGTCTACTCGCTGACTTGAACGCTGCGCGCGCCACGGGTGCATACTCCAGAACACTTGCTGCTATTCTCAATAGTGACTTGCTTATCCTGGATGATTTTGGTTTACAGACCCTGCCCCCATCTTCAATTCAAGATTTATATGAAATTATTTGTGAACGCTATGAACGGCACTCAATGATTGTTACAAGTAATCGAGATTTTTCTGAATGGGCTGATGTTTTTAACAATGATCTCCTGTCGAGTGCTGCATTAGATCGTCTCACTCACCATGCCCATGCCATTACGATTACCGGAAATAGTTACCGCCAAATGTCGCGTAGAAAGGAGGCTTTGAACCGAAGCAAAGAGCTTACAGATTAAGTATAATTTTTCGTTTTGGTGGTAAACATGTACCCGATCATGACTGGTAAACATTACCCGACTATGGGTGGTAAAAA
>JACZIY010000180.1 GCA_014860845.1 Anaerolineaceae bacterium | reverse complement strand
CGGATGCGAAAAACTGCGTTAGTGAATGCACTTAATAAAAGCTTAAAACGCTTGCAACGCTCGCAGGTCGATTTATATCAAATCCATGTACCCCTTGGGCGCTGGAGCAAACCAGAGTACGTATCCGCTCTCGCTGATGCGGTAGAATCAGGCCTGACCCGCGCGGTGGGTGTCTCAAACTTCAATACAGAAAAAACCAGACAGGCACATGACGCCTTACAGGCTCTCGGGATACCACTAGCCTCCAACCAGGTTGAATACAGCTTATTTGACCGCAGGATCGAGAAAAATGGTTTGCTGGATTACTGCCTGGAAAATGACATCACAGTCATTGCATACAGTCCTTTGGCGAAAGGCATGGTGACCGGAAAATATGGACCGGACAATCCACCACCTGGTCCGCGCAAGCGTATGTATCCCCCGGAAAAATTGCAAAAAGCCCAACCACTCATCAACCTTTTGAAGGAAATCGGTACAAATTACAGCAAATCACCTGCACAGGTTGCCCTGAATTGGACGATCTGTAAGGGAACCGTACCCATCCCTGGGGCAAAAAACGCCAAACAAGCTGCTGAAAACCTCGGCGCGATGGGTTGGCGGCTCACCTCCGATGAAGTGACTGCTCTTGATCAAGCGAGCAATGAACTTGCAGAATGAAGCGTCGATAAGCTTCCAAAAAATCGAAACCAATGGGATTTATTTACATGTTGCCCTGGCTGGACCAAAAGGTGGCGAGCCCGTTTTCCTCTTGCATGGATTTCCGGACGCCTGGTTTGGATGGGAAGCTCAAATTGGCCCTTTAACGGATGCCGGTTTTCGGGTAATTGTGCCTTACCAAAGAGGGTACAACTTAAGTGACAAACCCGATGGCATTGCCAGCTACCAGATGGATACTCTTGTGAAGGATATCCTTGGATTAGCGGATACGTTAGGTTACAAACGTTTCTACATGGCCGGGCATGATTTTGGTGCAATGGTCTGCTGGAACCTTGCACTGGCTAACCCTGAGCGGATCAAACGGATGGTGATTGCCAATGTGCCGCATCCGCAGGTGATGAGAAGCTATTTACGCACGCATATCAGACAAATGCTTAAAAGTTGGTATGCTATTTTCTTCCAGATTCCTGGTCTGCCAGAATGGACGGTTAAGTTAAATAACTGGCGTTTTCTGATCTCAGCGATGCCGGGTGATTTAAGCGGGGAAGAGCGAGATCGCTACCGCGCAGCCTGGAATATGCCCGGTGCGATGACAGGTATGATGAATTGGTATCGGGCATTTTTCCGCTTACCGAAAAAAACATCCCAATTCTCCAAAATCCATGTGCCCACCCTCATTCTGTGGGGTAAGCAGGATCCACATCTATCCTATGAAATGGCCGAATTGAGCGTTAAGCTTTGTGATAATGGGCAATTCATCACTTGTGATGATGCAACCCATTGGGTTTTAAGGGATGAATCTGAAGCAGTTAGCCTACACATGGTGGAATTTTTTGTTGCATCAGGCTGAGTAGTTACAAAGTTATCTAAATTCATCACTTCTGCATTCGCAACTGTAGCGCTACTATTAAAAAAATCCTGTCCATTGGTCAGAATTTTTCTAGTCTATTGGCGGATAAAATCAGACAGTTTTTATCTTATACTCTTTTTTGGATGATGACAGCATTTCCATCAATACAGATCACCCAATTTAAATTGACTGACTGGTTTTTATAAAGAACAATGATCTTGGGACAAGAGTAGAGGACAAAATGGCAGCGGACACACAATTTTCAAATGTTGCCTACCGAACCAAAATGATGTTGATGGTTTGGGTCTCATTATTATGGATATCCGATGTACCGGATATCCTTTTTTATTACCTGATCGGACCGGTACCAGACTGGTTGATTTATGTGAAATTTGGTTTGATGCTGGCTTACACGGGCATTTGCCTGATGATGAAACGCTTTAAACCGATCCTGCCCTATGCATTTTTCATGTTGGTTTTCATTGCTGGGGTAATGGCATCGGATTGGGTAAGGGTTCAGCCCTGGTGGCAAGCATGGTTGCCTCAGTCGGAAACCTCTTTCTTCTGGGGGTATGCCAAGATTTACATTCGTGATATTGCCCTGGTATTGTTGGTAATCACTGCCATGTGGCTGGTCAAGCGTAAACGGGTGGCTTTCTTCCTCACCCGCGGGGATTGGCAGGCTCCCATTGAACCGGTTAGATGGTTGGGTATCAAAACCGGAGAATCCTGGAAGGTGTTTGGTTGGATATTTGGGATAGTCGCTATGCTGGCTGTCGCACTGCCCACTCTTTTGAATATGGCTGTTACAAAGGAGCAGCTGGTTAAAGCGATTCCTCTCCTTCCGGCAGCCTTTCTATTCGCAGCCATCAATGCCTTCAATGAGGAGATATACTATCGTGC
>JACZIY010000179.1 GCA_014860845.1 Anaerolineaceae bacterium | reverse complement strand
CCATGGACACAAATATCAACCTGGATAACCGTCTTTGCTATTCTTCTGACAATGGCATTCATATTCAACATTCCTGGGTATCAGAATCTGGCATATGAACCTTATCCCAGGGTCGAGATACCGGGGTTTTCCATATTACATGGTCTTCTGACTTTATCTTTGCTGGCTCCAATTTTTCTCATGGGGGAGGTAAAGCATGATCAGGATTGACAAACTGACTTATCGCTATCCTGGTGCTGAAAAAGATGCCTTGCAGATCAGCGAGTTACAGATTCCTGCAGGGAAGTTCTGCCTGGTCATTGGAGAGTCAGGTTCCGGTAAGTCAACATTACTACGTCTGATCAACGGTTTGGTACCACATTTCACGGGAGGGACCCTGGGAGGGCATATTTCCGTCGCCGGGTTGGATCCAGTTGTATCGGGACCACAGGTGATGAGTAGAAAGGTGGGATTTGTATTCCAGGAAGTAGAAAATCAATTTGTGGTCGATATCGTTGAGGATGAAATTGCCTTCTCCATGGAACAGGCTGCCATCCCCAGATCTGAAATGCAAGTGCGTGTTCAGCAGATCCTGCTGAAGTTGAATCTGGAACAACTCAAAACGCGCAAAGTCGATTCTCTTTCCGGAGGTGAAACACAGCGAATTGCCATTGCTGCTGCGCTGGTGCTTGAGCCAAAAATCCTGGTACTGGATGAGCCTACCTCACAACTCGATCCGATTGCTGCCGAAGAAGTACTGATCCTGCTGAAACAATTACAACAGGAATTGGGGCTGACAATCGTCATGTCAGAACAGCGGCTTGACCGTGTTCTGGCATATGCTGATTTGCTGGCAATACTTTCCCCATGTGGGCAATTAACGGAAGTGGGATTACCACAGGTGGTGATACAGAAATGTGCACTCCAACCACCCATCGTGCAATTGGCGGAAAAACGAGGTTGGCTCCCGGTTCCATTGGATGTAGAGCAAGCTCGAAAATTTACCCAGAATGAGATCATTACACCAGTGAATATTGTCGATTTTGAAATATCCACTCAACCACTAATAGAAGTGCAACATGTGCATGTGAACCTGGGAAAACGTGTTGTGTTGAAAGATATTAATTTCACCCTGCATGCCCAGGAGCGTCTGGTATTAATGGGACCCAATGGCGCAGGAAAATCCACCCTGCTGCGAACGCTGCTGGGTTTGATAGCTCCCAACCAGGGTGAGATCCTTTTTAAAGGAAATAAGATTGAATTCCAGCACACAGCCGAGTTGAGCCACAAAATCGGGTATTTGCCACAGGATCCGAATGCCTTGCTCTTTTCTGAAACTGTTCAACAGGAGTTGGAAACCACCCTGCACAATCATCAGATTCCCTTTCAGCCTGAGAGAATTGGGTATTTACTCACTCAGCTGAATATTCAAACCAAAGCAAATTCATATCCACGCGATTTGAGCACGGGCGAGAAACAACGCGTTGCACTCGGTGCGGTGGTGGTGACCCAACCGGAGATCATCATTCTGGATGAACCAACACGTGGATTGGACCAGCTAACCAAAAATGCTTTGTTGGAACTCCTGCTGGAATGGAATCAGAATGGCAAAACCATCTTATTGGTCACCCATGAAGTTGAGTTCGCAGCTGCTTTTGCATCCCGCATCCTGATTCTGGAAGACGGACAGATCGTCAACCAGGGAAATCCACGCAAAATTATGCGGTCGCATCCCCGCTACACACCACAAATTGCCCGTCTGTATCCTGACACCGATTGGCTAACCCTGAACGATCTCCCATCCTAGCGGAAAATCCTGTCAAAAAGGGTAGCATCTTTATCAATCGGGGCTAGTGGGTGTTTTTGGCGTGCTCTGCACGCCAAAAACACCCGGACCACTAATTATTTAAAGGACTCCAAAAATGGGTACAATAAAAGCACATTACATTGAAAGGATGGCACTATGTTATACCGTAGATTGGGAAAAACTGAACTGAATGTCTCTGTTGTGGGTGTAGGGACCTGGCAATTGGGTGGAGAATGGGGAAAAGTGTACGAACAAAGCGAAGTCGATCAAATGATCCGTCGCGCCGGGGAATTAGGCATCAATCTGATCGACACAGCCGAATGTTATGGTGATCACACCTCAGAAGAATTGGTGGGGAATGCAATTAAAGGTCAACGCGAAAAATGGATCGTTGCCACCAAATTTGGACACAAATTTCATGCCAATTTTGAACGCACCAATCATTTTGACCCCCCAGGGGTGCAGTTGCAGCTGGAGAACTCTTTACGCGCATTAAAAACTGATTACATTGACCTGTATCAGTTTCATTCCGGATCTGATGAGGTCTTTGATAACCCGGATCTGTGGGAAATGCTCGCCCGGCAGTTGGAAATCGGCAAAATTCGTGCGGTGGGATTATCCATCACGACGGCCAATCCCCCACTCCAAATCCAGAAAATGAGTGGATATGGGATTTCCGCGCTGCAAGTTATCTACAACCGCCTCAGCCGCGAACCGGAACAGGATATCTTCTTAACCTGTCAAAAAGAGGATATTGGTGTGTTAACCAGAGTACCCCTGGCTTCGGGATTCCTGAGTGGAAAGTATCAACCAGATACCCAATTCACCAACCCCGATGATGTGCGCTCACTGCGTGACCCGGAATCCATTCGTCAACAATTGCTGGAAGTGGAACAAATCAAAGCCACTGAAGTGCCAGAAGGTGTGGATATGGCACAATGGGCACTCGCCTGGTGTCTGCGTCATCCTGCGGTTACCACGGTTATTCCGGGTTGCAGGAATGTGGAACAGGTGGAATCAAACGCCCGAGCGGTGGAATTGATCTAGTATGTAGTTCGTAGCTTGTAGCTGGTAGCAGGTAGCAGGTTGCAGATAAGATAAATTATAGTTTCCCCCCTAAAATTCTTTTATAAAGTTTTTCTTACAAGCTACATGCTACCAGCTACAAACCAATCAACACTTCTTTATAAAATCCCCAATCTTCTCAATCGCTCGCTGTGCTTCAGGAATCGCTGGACCTGTCGCCGGATACACGTGCCCCATATACGGCTCAATAACCAAATCCACTTCCACACCATCTTCTATCATGCGGGATGCCAGACGCATCGAATCGTCCAACAATATTTCCTGTCCACCCACCAGGACTAAGCTATCCGGTAATCCCTTAAAATCGCCAAACAAAGGCGAGATCCATGGGTGAGATAATGGCTCCTTCCCGGCATAATCCAGCGCACTTTCCTGTAAGTTTTCCCAGGATAACATCACATCCAGGTCCTGCAGAAGCGTAATCGACTCTCCGCTGCCAGTTAAATCCGTCCACGGGGAAATAAAAATCGCTCCGACGGGTAAAGGCTTGCCCATATCTCGCAAAGCC
>JACZIY010000178.1 GCA_014860845.1 Anaerolineaceae bacterium | reverse complement strand
TCAATTTTGATAATAGGTGATTATTCAAAAACGATTTACAGTTTTGTAATGAAGAATATGTTCAGGCAGTTCAATCATTTCCAATACCTATTTAACGATGATTTGGATGATAGCGGAACAAAATACGACATCATCTTTCTTTAATCCCCAGGTGGCAGAATATGTGCCAGCCGATTTGGGAGCCAGCATATCAATAATGAACTCCATTGAATCACCTTTGTTGACATTGGCAGTTAAATCCAATTTATCAACATGCTCCTGAAATCTTGTTCCACTGATAAATAAAAAGTCAACTTTGTCTTTATCCCAAACTTCAGAACCGGTATTCTTAAACGTCCAACGCCCATCAAGATCTCCACCAGGTGGATATACTTGATTTAAGGAAGGAGAACTGGAAACTAGCTGGCAATTGAAATCTGACCGGGTAGGTGTCACAGTTGGAGTTGTTGTTGCTGTTGGAGGAAGTGGGGTATCAGTGGGAGGAATTTCAGTGAAGGTTGGTGATGGTGTAATCGGTGTAGGGCTTGGTAATGGTGTGTTTGTCGGTGGTATGGGAGTAAATGTGGTGGTTGCGCTTGGATTTAAAAAAGCCTGCTGGGTAATTTCGCCGATGGCCGTTTTCATAGCATCTATCATCATGACTTCATAGGTAGCTGTTAATTCAGCTGGAGAAGGTCCTGATTGCCCAAATGAACTTAATGAGCATCCACTGAAAGAAATTAAGAGAATAAAAAAACAAAAGAATGAGAAAAATTTTCGTTTCATAATCACCTTCTTTAAATGTTAATCACTTTTATTGTAATGAAATTTCCAAAAAAGTAACAATCACTTTTCTCATGAATACCGGGTTTTTTATCCTGGTCAAAAGCATAGGAAATATTCCCTTCGCTTGGACTGTGATTGACTGGTATCCGTACGGGGGGAATTTATGGTGATTTAAAGTATCCTTTATGTTGAAGGATGATGAACGGGTAATAATATGAATTTTAATTACTACAATACTAACAACTCATTTAATCAACACGAGCGTGAATGGAATGAACCATCCCATTCGATTGCGGTTCGTAAGCAATCTTATGCCCTTTTCAATCGCGTAATGGTAAAAGGTTATGTGCGACGCTTTTTTGCCGGCCTGCTTCGAAAATCACAAGAATTATTTTCGTTGTCAAACCTATTACAAAACAGTGCTCCTCAGAATGCCATGGAAATTGGATTACGATCTATACCTCTTCAATTGGTAGTTGGCTCCGAGAATCGATGCAAGGATTTTGACAATCAATTCACTCCGTTTTCTGAAAGAAACCACCAACGTTGGTTGAGAATTTCAGATATGTTCATCATGGGAGAGACCATTCCTGCAGTGGATTTGATCCAGGTTGGTCAATTCTATTTTGTTCGGGATGGTCATCATCGCATCTCGGTAGCAAGAGCTTTGGAAAAAAAATTCATCGATGCAAAAGTAACAGTTTTCCAACTGTCAGAAAGATCTTTACAACCCAACGATTCATTCGCACATCAATTGCATTTGCAGACTGTTGAATTTTAATACCAATTTCTTGAAACTATTCTCAGCAATCAAAAAAGGTGGTCATGATGAAGTACATTCAGAAATGGTTTGGTAAATGGATACTGCTATCATTACTCTGGTTTGTACTGAATTCAATAGATTTTTCCCAATTGCAATTAAATGACATGCAGCAATCAGCACTGTTGGGGCGCACTTTGATGTCCATGCTGGATAGTCTGATTTTATGTTGGGTATTGGCAAAATCAGGTAAACATGGTGTACAGTTAGCAATCGTAATTTTCCTGGCTGTATTTGGTATGAAAATCTTGTTAACAGTTATTGAAGCTGCCTATTTACCCGACTTACAACCGCTTGTTCTGCCATTATTGATCAATGGAGCCATTGCAAGCCTTTTATGGTCATTGACAGCTGTTGCATTAACGGTTGGATTTACTGAAAATCCTATTTCCTCTGATGGACAAGAAAAACCAGAATGGCATCAGAAATGGTATCAGTGGATACTAAAACCAATCCTTCTGGCAATCATTTGGATGGTTTTATTTGTGTTTTTTGGCGGTGTCGTTTTTATGAATATTGCCAGATTGATCGATCCGCAGGCACTGGCTAGCTATACCAATCTGGTAATGCCAGATTGGGTTCTACCGTTTCAGGGATTGCGAGCATTATTGTGGCTGCCTCTGGCTTTACCTTTATTGATGCAATTGTATGGAAAATATAATCGGGTGTTATTCCTTTCCGGATCTGTTTTTGCTGTCTGGATGGGAAGTAATTTATTCATGGCGCTGGATTTGCCGGCTGGATTAAGGTATGCACATTTGGCTGAAGTCATGACTGAATGTTTTGTGTTTGGTGTACTGGTATTTTTGATCTTTGCTCGAAAGGGCCAACGTGCTAAAATCTACTCTACTTAAGATTGGATAAAAGTTGGATTGATTGGCTAAATATGAAAACTCGTAGCAGCTTGCGGACAAAGATTATTACCTGGTCATTTGTGCCAACAGTGATTATTCTCACCACGGTTGCACTGGTTACATTTTATTCCTATCAGCAAGTAACCCGAGATCTGGTGTTGAGTCAAAGTGCTGAGGTTGCCCGTTATAAACGCAATCAGGTACAGAATGTGTTGTCAGAGATCATTAATCCGTTGATGTATGATTATATATTTTTCCTGGATGCAGGTAAAAATTTGAATATATTTGATCGTGCCAAAACGCTGGACCAGGCGGGTATGTATGATGACATCTTTAGTGGCAATATCATATTCCTGGATAGCGATGGTAAGGTCATATTTTCTGAGACACATCCTGAGTGGGTGGGAGTCTCCTGGTCACATCGTGATTTCTTCAGGGATGCAAAACAGAACGATGGATTGAACGTGATCATTGGACAATTGATGGAAGACCGCAAGACCGGTGACTTTTTGCTGCCATTTGCTGTCAATTTGCGTGGAGTTGATGGAGAATTCGCTGGAGTTGCTGTGCTTTATCTCAACCTGAATGCCGATCAATCAACCCCATTTTATATTGCATTAGAATCGCTCTTTTCTGATCAAAAAGTGATTATTGTGGATGCATCACAACGGGTGATTTTTCATCCCAATACGAGTTTGATTGGTCAAAAGTTAACAGAACAGGAAGAATTATCACCTTTATTTGAAATTCCCCTCAAAGAAACACTTGACGGTCAGGTTAAATCCTATCGTACAACCAATAGCCAGGTAGTAATCAGCGCTGCATTTTTAAAAACTTCTGAATTAAATGGCTGGTGGGTAATTCAGGAGCAGTCCTGGAATGAATTGATGGAACCCAGCCTGGCGTACCGGCGATTATTGATTTTCCTACTGGCTGCCGGGATTATTGTGCCGGTTTTGGTCGTAACATATGGCTCCAGGCACATTACTAAACCCATTGAAGAGATGATTCGGGCAGCGAAAGAAGTGGCGGGGGGAAATTTTGAACGCAAAGTGGAAGCGAACAGTAATGACGAATTGGAAGAACTGGCGACTCAATTCAATATCATGTCTACTGAATTAGCACAATCTTATGCGACTCTCGAAAAGCGCGTCTCCGACCGTACACATGAGCTGGAAACTATCAATGCCATATCGGATGTCGTCAATCGCTCGCTGGATTTGGAGATGATTTTATCCAGTGCACTGGCAAAAACGTTGGAAGTAACCAATATGGATGCTGGGGTGGCTTATCGTTTGAATGAAGGGACTCAAATGTTTGAAATGCTGGCATACCAGGGTTTTTCTGAAAAATATATGCAGAATCACCGCTTTTTGCCAGTCAGTATGACCGGATTTAATCTCAAGGAAAGTAATCAGGATATTATTGTTGCCTATATCGAGGATTATCCCATTCCTTCGATGAAGGAAGATTTGGAAAAAGAAGGAATTAAAGTGGCTGTGCGATTGCCTTTAATGTCAAAGGGTAAGATGCTGGGATATCTGGGGTTATCCAGACACAGTGAAGAGTTTGTCACCCAGGATGAAATGAAAATCTTCACTGCCATTGGGCAACAGATCAGTATTGCCATGGAAAATGCCAGCCTGTATGAAAGTGCTGAGGAAAGCGCTGCGACTGCCGAAAGAAACCGGCTGGCACGCGATTTACATGATGCGGTTACACAAACGCTCTTTTCAGTGAGTCTGATTGCGGATGTTTTGCCTAATTTATATCGCATTAATCTGGATGAGGCTCAAAAAAGGACGCGTGAACTGAGAGATTTGGCGCGTGGGGCGCTGGCAGAAATGCGCACCCTTTTGTTAGAACTCCGACCGTCTGCACTGACCAGTGTGAGTCTCCCCGATTTATTAAAACAACTTTGTGATGCTGCTAATGGCCGTGCATTGGTTCCGATAAAATTCCACTACGAAGGTGAAAGAGATATTCCGGAACCACAAAAAATTACTCTGTATCGTATTACCCAGGAGGCAATTAATAACATCATAAAATATGCACAGGCAGAGCAAGTGAGGGTAGAATTAATACAGACCCAAAACTTTGTCGAAATTGCCATCCGAGACAACGGAATTGGTTTTGATCAGAATGAAGTAGAACCTTTTCGGATGGGGTTGCGAATTATGCAAGAACGTGCGGCTGCCATAGATGCGGAATTAAGAGTTGTTTCTAAACCCGGGGAAGGAACGAATGTGACGATCACTTGGTGTGAAATCATGGACGAGGAGGAAGAATGAAAGCAGAAAAGAAAATTCGGGTTATGATCGTGGATGATCACTCCGTGGTGAGAAGTGGTCTGGGGGCTTTTTTGATGGCTGTCAATGATCTGGAGCTGGTCGGTGAAGCCGGTAGCGGCGAAGAAGCTTTGAAAAAAGCTTCTGAATTACAACCAGATGTGATCCTGATGGATTTGAAAATGCCAGGTATGGGCGGCGTGGCTGCCATTCGTGCTTTACGGCATGATGAACCAAAAATAAAAATAATTGCACTCACCAGTTATATTGATGACGGTTTGGTACAGGGTGCCTTACAAGCCGGGGCGAACGGATACCTGATGAAGAATGTCCAGGCGGATGAATTGGCGAATGCGATTCGCTCAGCCGCAGTTGGACGAATGACCCTTTCGCCGGAAGCATCCAAAGCTCTTTCGGAATCATCGGAATTTCCGGTTATTCCAGCAGAGGATTTGACAGATCGCGAACGGGATGTACTTAAATTGTTGATTGAGGGCATGTCTAATAATGAGATTGCCGATCGATTGATCATCAGTCCCTCTACAGTCAAATATCACATAGGGAATATTTACACAAAGTTAGGGGTGGATAGCCGGTCAGCCGCTGTTTCGATTGCCATACAACGTCAACTCGTAACTTAATTATCCGAATTTTGTCTCAAAGACATTTACTTCAGTTACAGCATAAGTGATTTTCCATTAGATTTCTTTGGGATTAATTCCCAATTATTATCTCTTACAAGCTTAATTTTGAAAAATTATTGGTCCAGCTTACTTTTCAAAGTTGAGAATTTTTACATTCCGACTTGTTGAGAAATAGTGAGAATAAACTCTTGAAAAATAAAAAATCCGATGTATAATTATTGTAGACTGGTCTATTTCATAGACCTAATAAAGAAGGATTAATGATGAAGGAAAAATATATCAAAGTACAAAAGAAAGCGATCCAATACTGGTTTATTGATGGTTTGCCTGAACTGGCAGCCGGGTTGGTTGGCATTTTTCTGGCTGTACTTTTTTTGGTATGGCATCAGGTATTTACCTGGCGATGGAGTTTGCCAGTGATTCTGGTGGCAGCCTTCGCGGTATCATTTGGGCTCAGACTTATCATCCAACACATAAAAGCACGCACTACATATCCTCGAACTGGTTATGTATCCCCATTCAGTGGCTTAGAAAGCAAGTGGTCAGTTGTGATTTTGATTGCCTTCTCGCTGGTTATGTTAGGATTGAATTATTTTCTCTCAACACAAGGTTCACAAGGTTTGTTATGGTCTCCAGGGTTGGCGGGTTTGATCTTCACGTTTGTCTTCATCTGGACAGGAGCAATGACAAAACTAAAACGCTTCTTCATATTGGGATTGATCAGTTTATGCATTGGGTTGATTCTGATTTTACTAAAGTTGGATTATTTTAAGTGGGTTTCAATCCTGACAGGAATTGTTGGGGTGATTCTTCTAATTCAGGGGTATATGGTTCGGAAGCTATATCTTAGCCAGAGCTCACAGCTGGATGAACCAATCAATGAATAATCAGGTTCCTTCATTAAAAGAGGTTGATCGACTGGTTCATGAGCCTTCACGAAGCATCATATTGGCGATTCTGAATGTGATTCCAAAAGCTGATTTTATTTATCTGCAAAGAGAAACTGAACTTACCAAGGGAAATCTGACAATCCATCTCTCGAAACTTGAGGATGCAGGCTATATTCAGATCGAAAAAACATATCTTGAGAAACGCCCACTAACTGTTTGTAAAATTACAAATAAAGGTAGAAAAGCTTTCGAGACCTACCGCGAACAATTGAAGCAATTTATTAATGACACAAAATAAAAATGGCGATGTACGCACACCGCCATTCTATTTGAATAAAATAAATTAGATTATATCCAACCGCGCAAATCCATGGCTTTGACCACACGGGCGATGGCCACCATGTAGGCTGCGTCGCGCATGTATACTTTCTCTTTCGATGACATTTCCAGCACAGCATGGAAAGCGGAGGTCATTTTCTGGTCTTCTTTTTCAAGGACTTCTTCTTTGGTCCAGTAGAAGTTCATGTCATTTTGCACACCTTCGAAGTATGAAACGGTCACGCCACCAGCATTACACAGGAAATCCGGGATCATGAAGATGCCTTTTTCTTCCAGTACTTTATCCGCTTCGGGGGTGGTAGGGCCGTTTGCGCCTTCTGCAATCACTTTGACGCGTGGGTGAATTTTCTTGACGCTCTCCGCAGTAATTTGACCTTCCAGAGCAGAGGGGATCAGAACATCCACTTCCTTCGAAATCCAGGCTTCGTCATCTTCAATCACATAACCCGCCTCTTTGGCGCGCACTTTGTCAATGGAACCATATTGGTCGGTAATGGACATCAGGAAATGCGGGTCAACGCCATCCTCTTTGCTGACAGTGTAGGAGATACGGTCTTCGCGGTCCCAATAGGAAACACAGACTACCTTTCCGCCCAGGAATTCATTAAAACCTATGGCAGCATATTGGGCGACATTACCAAAACCCTGAATAGCGGCTGTACAGTCCTTAGGTGTCAACTTTAAATGTTTGAGTGCTTCCCGCACGGTGTAGATCACACCATAACCGGTTGCTTCGGTTCGTCCCAGTGAACCACCACCACCAACGGGTTTACCGGTGATAACACCAGGGGTATATTGCCCGGAAAGTTTGGAATACTCATCCATCATCCATCCCATCATTTGGGGACTAGTGCCAACATCCGGAGCTGGGACATCCTGGCGAGGACCAATGTTTTTCCACATTTGTTGAACATAACCTCGAACCAGACGTTCTTTTTCACTGGTTGAGAGCGTGGCAGAATCGACAATCACACCACCTTTACCCCCGCCCAATGGGATATCCACCACAGCGCATTTCCAGGTCATCCAGGTAGCCAGGGCACGTACAGTATCAATTGTTTCAGCGGGGTGGAAGCGGATACCACCTTTATTGGGACCACGGGCATCATTATGTTGAACCCTGAAACCTTGAAAGACACGCATGGTGCCATCATCCATACGCACAGGGATACGGAAATGAAATTCCCGTAAAGGCCAACGCAGAATTTCACGCACTTCCGGGTCTAATTGCAATAATTCGGCGACATGGTCGAATTGGGCCTGAGCCATTTCAAACGCATTGGTTGTAGAAGCCATTCACTACTCCTGTTAACTTGATTGGTTTTGGTTTGGGTAGACAGATGAGTAACAATATAAGCGGACACGTCGGACGTGTCCGCTTGATCTAGGAAGAAAATGTTTTGCAACAATTTTCACAAACTCCTCCGTTTGCCTCTACCTTTAGATTAACACCACGGAGGATTGAAGTCAATATGATGAAAATCGTCATTTACGCCTGCATTAATCCGATCTAATCTGTGTATTTGTCATATTAAAGAAATAAAATCAGAAGTAATGATAAAGAACTGGATATAGTCATTGATGTTATCTCTTCTGGTATGTACCACGGAATGGATATAAAACTAAACCCGAATCATACCTCATTGGAGTAACTAATGCTTTTTACATAATTACTGAGAAAATCTGTTACGTAATTTGTATGCAATCCTATTTTCTGAAAAGTCAGTTATTTCGGAAAGATGGTTGGTGGACAATACTTATAAAATGCCTTGAACTAGAGAAAGGTCCTCCTATAATAATTTTGAACCAATTCGTTTTAATAAAAGAGAGATACAAATGTCCTATATCGTTGATTTTAAAAATGTTTCCACGGTCGGCTTAGAATCTTCCCCAGTGGCAGACGCTCTTGCTGGCTTGCGTGCAAATGAAGCACGTTACTTTATGAACAAATATAAACATGAATTCACCGTTGAACCTGCCTCCGAAAGCAAGGAAACCATTGATTATGTAAACAGAATATTGAAGCAAGAACGAGGAATCGAGTTTGCTGGCAAACCACTGGAAACATCGCGATTCCAGGTGGAAAATATCAAATTTGCCTACGTTTTTTATAAAGGTGGTCTTGGACTCAATGTGATGTATACTGTGGATGATCCAAAAAAACGAGCTGTTGGTTTTAAGCTTTCTGAAGGGATGGAGGTGCCCCCGGAGTTAGCAGAGAAATTTAAGTTTGCCAGACAAAAGTCCAAATTGGCAGGAACAATTCGTGGTTCGTTTTTTGTGATCAAGGGAGAGTATTAATTTTTAAGAATAGTCTAGTTCAATTTTTGTAATTGTTCTTTTAAGACATCTTTTATAATGGATGGGTTGGCTTTTCCTCTCGCCAGGCGCATTACCTGCCCAAAGAACCAGTTCTCCAGGGTTTCTTTTCCATTTAAATAGGCTTGCACCTGATCTGGATTTTCTTCCAATACCTGGTTTATTAGCTTTTCTATCATGTTGAGATCGGATACCTGTTCCAAACCCTGTTCTGAGATGATTGTGTTTGCATTCCTGCCTGTTTGCAACATAGTATCCAAAACAGATTTAGCAGTGGTCTGGTTGATGCGATTTGTTTGTTGAAAACGCAATATCTCGACCAAATCCCGTGCCTGAATTTTCATGGAAGTGATCGATTCGCCACTGCTGTTGATCCAGGCAAACAATTGCCCAATAATCCAGTTCGCGACTGTTCTGGGTGGAATAGAGGGATCGATCTGGATACAATCTTCGAAGAAATGCATGGTGTCTACATCGGAAGACAGCATGCGAGCTTCTTCCATGGTAAGTGCGTATTGCTGTTGTATTCTCAACATGCGGGCGCGTGGTAGTTCGGGTAAATGATCGCGGATTTCATCGATCCAATCCTGTTCGACGACCAGCGGAGGTAGATCGGGTTCCGGGAAGTAGCGATAATCGTGGGCTTCTTCTTTGCCACGCTGCGAGAAGGTGACTCCCTGGGTTTCATCCCAACCAAGCGTCTCCTGGATCACTGGTAGCCCGGCATCCAGCAAGGCTGACTGGCGTTGAAATTCGTAGCGGATGGCGCGTTCCATTCCGCGGAAGGTGTTTAGGTTCTTGATTTCTACGCGGGTGCCCAGATCTTTTGATCCGACCGGACGGATGGAGACATTGGCTTCAAAGCGGATAACGCCCTTTTCCATATCACCGGAATTGACACCCAGCGTGCGCACAATATCGCGCAGGCTGCTGGCATAGGCAGTCACCTCTTCCGGGGTGGAAAGATCCGGTTCGGAGACGATTTCCAACAGCGAAACACCCGAGCGGTTGAGGTCGACCAGGGAGTAAGGGTCACCTACTTTCGGGATTACATGCGTGAGCTTACCCGTGTCCTCTTCCATATGCACGCGCCGAATACGGATCGTCTTTTCACCCTGTGGGGTATCGATGATTAATTCGCCATTCTCCGCCAGAGGTTGCTCGTATTGTGAGATCTGATAACC
>JACZIY010000177.1 GCA_014860845.1 Anaerolineaceae bacterium | reverse complement strand
CTATCATCCTCCTTTCAAAATGATTTTTTGGCTAAAGAATTTGATTTTTCGGTGAAATTTATGCGATGGTTTTGAAAATATAGCATATTGATTCATCATTATCAAGAAACAATATACGCTTAAGCAGTGAGACTGAAATTATTTTGGATTGCAATTATCATCCCTTAAAATGAATGGTATCGATTCGGAATTTTCTCAGTAAATGTGCATTTTTGGATTAGAATGTTATTACATAATAGAATATCAATTTTCAATTTATCAATATCAATTATATGATTTAACGAGTCCATATGAAACTTACTCAAAACCAATTAACCATCAATCCAGAAGAACTACAAAGTACAACAAGAATTCGATTTGAGGTACTACCTGACCCATCTGCAATATTTGATCACTTTGCTCGTTCCATTGCAGACGAAATTCAAGCAAACAATGCTGTTGGAAAAACAACAACGCTGATCCTGCCAGTAGGTCCGATTGGTCAATATCCTCTATTGGTGGATATTTGTAACCATGAGCGCATAAGTTGGAAAAATGTGCATACATTTAACATGGATGAATATACTGATTGGCAGGGACGTCAACTGCCGGAAGGTCACCCACTCAGTTTCAGATATTACATGATTTCACAATTCTTCAATCAACTGGATGAAGAGCTGCGTATACCATCGGATCAGATCCATTTCCCTGACCCGCTCCATCTGGATGCCATCAGCCAGCAGATTGAAATCCTGGGAGGTATCGACACCTGTTATGGAGGCATTGGTTATCACGGTCATATCGCTTTTAACGAACCGCCCAATAACCTGTACACCCAAGTCTCCATGGAAGAATTCATGGAATCAAAAACACGCTTTGTTCATCTCAATCCAGACACGTTGGTAATGAACAGTATCTGGAATACCGGCGGTAATCCTTACAATTTACCTTCCATGGCAGTGACCATCGGTTTTCGAGATATCCTCGCTGCTCGCCGTATTCGCCTGTATTGCTCCGGTGGATCCTGGCAGCGCACAGTGTTACGCGTGGCTTTATTATCTCAACCAGATGTGGATTACCCAGTTACCCTGTTGCAGGATCATCCGGATTATGCCATCATTTCAGATCTGGACACTGCTCAATCAGCGGAAACATCCTTGTTTTAAGGATTGCTGAAAACCAATATAGAATATACCGGAACAAATCGAAGGAAAGCACATGAAAAAACCCTTCAATCCAATTCTAAAGCAACTAGGTTTTTCCGAAAATGATCGTGTTGTCATCATTCATACGGATGATATCGGTATGTGCCAGGCGACTATTGATGCCTATGAAGATCTGGATGCAGTGCAAATTATTTCAAGTGGTGCAATCATCGTGCCTTGCCCCTGGTTCTTGGCGACGGTAAGATACGCGCAAGAACATCCAGAAACAGATTTAGGCATCCATCTCACTTTGAATTCAGAATGGGAAACATACCGTTGGAGTCCTTTATCCACCAGAGATCCAATAACAGGCTTGATCGATTCGCAAGGATACTTTCATCGCAAACACGAAGATCCACAGGAATTTGCCACAGTGAAATCCGTCGAAATTGAACTGAAAGCACAAATTCAGCAGGCGTTGGATGTCGGGTTCAAACCTACCCACGTTGATACCCATATGCTGACCTTGCTGCATCCAAAATTCTTGCGGATATACCTGAATACTGCCTATCAATTTGGCTTACCTGCCATGATTCCGCGTTGGAATGCACTGGACTGGCAGAAGTGTGGATTCGATCCTGAAGCTTCCAGCGAGATGGCGACCATCATAAAGGAATTTGAGGAACTGGGTTACCCGATGCTGGATCATTTTACCGGGCTCAAATTATATGATCATACCAATCGTATAGCGCAAACCAAAAGAGCTCTGGCAGATCTACCTCCAGGTCTGAGTCATTTTTACATCCACCCCAGCAAAGACACCCCGGAAGCACGCGCTATTTCACCCGATTGGCAGGCAAGAGTTGCAGATTATGAGGTGTTTATGGATGAGCGGATGAGAGATTTTCTTAAGAATGAGGGTATTCAAGTGATCGGTTATCGCCCCATTCAGAAAATGATGCCTGAGTAAGGTTAATCAGTTTGATTTTTTGAGAGGTATAAGTATTCAATAAATAATG
>JACZIY010000176.1 GCA_014860845.1 Anaerolineaceae bacterium | reverse complement strand
ACCATGGGAATTTTTAATTTATGTAAAGACTTAACTGCAACAAAAGGAGCCTGGTATAAAGGATAAGTATTGATAATTATATCGGGTTCATGCTCTTCTATCATTTCATTAATGACCTCATATAAAGAAACCACCAGAATGGTTTCAAGAATTGTCACTGGTATAGGAGAATCACTCAATTCATAACCAAACTTATACAGCTCAGGCACATCACGAACCCATTTGTCATATTCACTTTGGGATTCTTTGATGAAAAATGGAGCTTTTTTGTTATCTAAAGGATTGACCAATTCAACCTGATATTGACCAGGATGCAATTCCTCAATTGCGGATTGAATGGCTAAGGAAGCACTCCTATGACCAAATCCTGCATCTGCAGTCAGAATTAGAATTTTCTTTTTTTGATTTTCCAAGTATGAGCCTCATTCCTCAGGAAAAAGATTTCCACTTAAATATTGTAACAATACAAATAGGGCAAAGTCAGATGATTGTTCTTTGATTTGTATTCGATCACCGTCAAATACATTCTGCCAAGCCCAGGCACCTTTTTCTGATGACAGACTTATCCAGACCAATCCAACTGGTTTTCCAGGTAATCCCCCTCCAGGACCAGCAATTCCACTGATGGAAATTCCAACTAGACTTTCAATAGGTATCTCTTTTGAAAATAATTTTCTGACGCCGGTTGACATTTCTAGAACTGTTTCTCTGCTAACCGCTCCATATTTTTTCAATATTTTCGGTTTTACACCTAATAGAGATCGTTTGGCTTCATAAGCATAAGCGCAAACGCCACCGATATAGTATTCAGATGAACCCGCAACATTGGTGATCCGATGGCTGACTAATCCTCCCGTGCAGGATTCGGCAACAACCAGTTTGTAATTTCCTTTTAACAATAAAGGACCAACTTCAACTTCTAATTCTTCCTGCATCAGATTTCTCCTTATAATAATAAAAAACGAAAACCTTATTCCAATTATAATTTGCAAATACCTTAATGAAAAAGCTCGACAAGGAATAATAAAATCAATATGCCATCTGCCACATTTCACTTTCCTTCAGGATTTTTATGGGGAACCTCAACTTCTGCCTATCAGGTAGAAGGAAATAATACCAACACAAATTGGTATCAATGGGAACAGATTCCGAATAAAATTTTTAGGAATCAAACAGCAGGTAAAGCCTGTGATTGGTGGTCTGGTAAATGGAAAGAGGATATGGATCGAGCTGCCATGACCCACCAAAACGCCCATCGACTTTCTATTGAATGGAGCCGCATACAACCAGAAATTGATAGATGGGATGAAGATTCGTTAGATCATTATAGAGAGATTCTAAGAGGGTTAAGGGATCGAGGAATTACGCCGCTGGTAACTTTGCACCATTTTACAGAACCACTTTGGCTATCCAAAGTTGGAGGTTGGGAAAACAATTCAATCATTTCCTATTTTGAAAAATATGTCAGTAAAGTTGTGGAAGGGTTGAAAGAGTATTGCAATTTGTGGATACCGATCAATGAACCAAATGTTCTGGCACACCAGGCGTATATTGAAGGAAATTTTCCACCTGGAAAAAAAAGTTTACAATCCAGTTTTCATGCGTTAAGCAATATGATCAAAGCTCATATTGCTGCATATTCAACAATAAAAAAAATTTCACCTACCAGTCGCATAGGTACAGCCATCAATTATCGAGCTTTTTGGCCAGAAAATGCGAATAATCCGTTTGACAGATGGATGACGAATTTTCTCGACCATCAATTTAATAATTCCTTTATGAACGCTCTCAAGTTCGGAAAATTGCGCTATGCTCTCAAAAATGAAAGAATTTCCGATGTGCATGGATTTTTTGATTTTGTTGGATTAAATTATTATTCTGGAGATGAGGTAAGGTTTAATCTCCTGAAACCAAAAGAATTATTTCATCAGAGAACTTACCCGAAATTATCCGAAATTAGTGAGAATGGTTTTATCGCCAATGTTCCCGCTGGCTTTGAAAAAGCGATTCATTGGGCATTAAAATTCAATTCTCCCATCATCATTACAGAAAATGGTATTGAAGATTCAAATAATTTATTGCGACCTCAGTATTTAATTGAGCATATCCATAAAGTTTGGAGAGCAGCTAACTTAAATTTTCAAATCAAAGGTTATTTTCATTGGACACTTGTTGATAATTTTGAATGGGAACGAGGTTGGTCCCAAAGATTTGGTTTATGGCAATTGAATTTACAGGATCAAACCCGAGTAAAAACCAAAAGCGTAGATCTTTATTCGCAAATCTGTAAAACAAACTCATTATCAAGTGAAATGGTTAATAAATTTGCTCCATTCATTTATTCAAAAATCTTTCCCGAATAAGTGGAATGGTTAATTTTTCAATTCGTCAGTGAAATTTGTTTTCCTCGGGAGTAAAACAGTAAAGGTTGTACCTACTCCAATTTCCGAGTCAACATTAATACTTCCATTGTGTAGTTTGACTATATATTGAGAGATGGATAGACCTAATCCAAACCCTGAACTTTGACTCCTTGTGCGTGATTTTTCTCCACGATAAAAACGGTCAAATATTTTCTGTAGATCTTTTTTGGCAATACCTGGTCCATTATCTTGAATTTTAATTTCCGCATTTTCACCATCCTTAGCTAACTCAATGATGATTCTCCCACCCTCAGGTGTGTATTGAATGGCGTTCCCCAACAAGTTAAGCAGCACTTGCTTTACACGATCTCTATCACCTTGCATTTCAACCTGATCCATTTTTTCGATTGAAATGACCAATCGTTCTGCTGCAAGCGTCTGAACATGGTGAAATACTTCGCACAATAATTCATCGAGTGAGAAAAGTTTGACGTCCAATGGCATTTTCCCTGTCTCTGCCTGGGACAGGAACAACAAATTCCCTACCAATCGCGATAACCTGTCAACTTCATTTTCAATACTGACCAGCGATTCGATATCATATTGTTTGTATTTTTTCATCAATCCAACTTCGCCTTTTATCACTGTCAATGGAGTTCTTAGTTCATGGCTGATATCTGTTACAAGTTGTTTTTGAGACTGAAGTATTTGATCTAATCTACCGAGTGTTTCATTAAATGCAAAAATTAATTGGCCAACCTCATCATCTTTTTGTTCATCTGAGATTGGAATCCTTCTGGAAAGATCATTCGTTTCAGTAATTTCCTTAGCAAATTCTGTTACAGTCATTAAAGGAGTTAAAGTTTGTTTTGTCATGATCCAGCTGATAATTGCAGCAACAATCAATGCAATAATCAATAAAATGACAAGAACGATTGCCAGCGTTCTTAGAGTTATATCCACCAATGTTAAGTCAATAGCCACCTGTAAAATTCCCACTGGGCCACGTGAAGTTTCTAATGGGACTGTCAACACTCGTAGACGGATTCCCTCAATATTGCTATTACGATAAATTATTTTGCCCTGTATTAATCCGTTTTCATCCAAAGCAGAAGTATAGATGCTTGGTTTTGAAATTAATAATTGGCTTGAATTTTTCCAAATCTGAACATATTGATTTTCAACAGGCAGGTATTCAAAAATTCTTTCAGATATAATCTGATTTTCTGTCGTCACACTTAATCCATCAATGATTCTCTGTGCAGATAAGGTTATTCGTTGGTCAATCTGATCAAGCAAAATTGCGTTTACAAGACCATACACCAATAATCCTAAAATTGCCAGAACACCCCCAATCAATCCAGTGAATAATAATGTCAGTTTTGATTGTAATGACATTAAGGTGTTTCGCGCATCACATATCCGACCCCCCGAACGGTATGAATCAAGCGGATTTCTCCTTTTTCTTCTATTTTTTGACGCAAATAACGAATATAGACGTCAAGCACATTACTTTCACCACCAAAATCATATCCCCATACACGATCAAAAATTACTTCACGGGTTAACACCTGTCTGGGATGGCGTAAGAATAGTTCGAGTAAATCATATTCTTTTGCAGTCAAATTTATTGTTCTACCCCCACGATTTGCCTGACGAGTGGATGTGTCTAACACAAGATCAGCCATACTTAAAGTTAATGTTCTTTCAGACTTTGTTCTTCGAAGCAAAGCTCTAATTCGCGCAGTCAATTCCTCAATTTCAAAAGGTTTGACCATATAATCATCAACGCCAGCATCGAGACCCATTACTCTATCACTGGTTGTATCCTTTGCTGTCAACATGATGATAGGGACATTATCTTCTGTGGAGCGTATTCGATCACAGAATTCCAAACCATCCATTCCAGGCAACATCCAATCAAGAATTATTAAATCGGGATGGAATTTTGTATATTCATTTATTCCCTTCTCGCCATCTAATGC
>JACZIY010000175.1 GCA_014860845.1 Anaerolineaceae bacterium | reverse complement strand
GATATTTACAACTCACGGGCATTGATTGAATTAGCCGGTGAACATTTTGGTTTACCCCCAGAACCATCTCTGGGAACGCACTTCTTCCAGGACTTGATGGAATCTCAGATTTATCCATTGGCCATCCCGCTGGATGAAGGTCAAAACATGATTAATGAAGAATTCTTTGAACAAACCCCGAACCATGTCTCCGATTTTATTGTCCTTGATCCAAATTTGAAAGATTCTCTACGATTGATCCAGGTCATTGATTATCGACCCGAACATCAAATTCGAGTCTTGATGAATGACGATGACAGTCGGGCAGTTGGTTATTTGGTACCGGAAAGTTTTGATTAACGAATAAATCCTGTACCAGACGTTTAAAATTCGCTTATTCATTGATTTCAAAAGCGTCCGCCTCATCATCCATTTTTGGTTGTTCCATCTCAGGCACAATTTCCTCTTCCAGACTATGGGTCGTCAATTTGTAATGGCCGTATAAATCATCTTGAATGGTGCCTTTCCATAAAGGCACGCCATCAAAATAGGCTGCACGCCCCAGCATGTGAGCAGCTACTGGTGCAGTAACAAAAAGAAACGCAATCAAAGCAATTGCACGGGTATAAATCGCAAACTCATTGAAATGAATGGCAGCACCCAATACCATCAGACCTGTACCCAATGTTCCTGCCTTCGCAGTAGCCGACATCCGCAGGAAAAGATCAGGCATACGCAATAAACCAATCCCGGCAACCAGTACAAGGAATGAACCGAGGAGAAATATTCCCAGAATTAAGTATTCGCCCATGGCTAAACCCGCCTTTCAAGATAGTAAGCAAAAGCCACTGTGCCTAAGAAAGTAATAATTGCCAGGATGATTGAGACATCCAGAAAACTGGGTTGATTATAAAGGACCGCATACGCGACAAAAAAACCAATTGCCATCACCGAAATCAGATCCAGGGAAATGATCCGATCCGGTAAATGCGGACCCTTTGCCAGGCGAATGAAGGCAGAAATGAACCCAATTCCCAAAAAAGAAAAAACAAAGTACCAGAGAACATCAACAATCATTCAAGAATCTCCCGGATGCGGCGCTCATAGTTTTGCTTTATGTCATCCACAAATTTTTTTGGATCATCCAGATCAAATACATGCACATACATCATGTGTTTGTTCGAGGATATATCCAGACTGAGCGTGCCTGGAGTTAACGTAATCATATTTGCCAGAAGAACAATACCCACTTCACTTTTCAGGTCCAACGGAACGGCTACGACTGCTGGTTTTAATGCGGGTCGGGGAGAAAGAATCGTGATTGTTAATCGTATATTTGACACGATAATTTCCCACAGGAGAAAGAGACCAAACTCAATAATTAAAGGCACTTCCCTGAAATATTTCTGGGTTCTGGGTGGTTTTTGAAACAACCACAAAATAAAATAACCCAGCACATAACCAAATAGTAAATAAGGTGGCTCAAAATTACCCATCAACGCACTCCAGGCGAGTGCCAGCAGAACATTCAATAATAACAAACTCATCGTACTAACCCCAAAACAGCGCTGATATATTGTGTCGGATCCATTAATTGAGCTGCAGCCTGTTGGCAAACTTCAAAAACCGGATTGGCTAACAGACCTAATAAAACAGAAAACACGACGATTGAAATGCTGGGTGCCCATCTCCAGACAGAAACAGGTTTTTGTTGATCAGCAATTGGTGGATTCTTTGATGGTTTCCAGTAGGCTTCATTCCAGACCTTGGTCATTGAAAACAACGTCATCAGGCTTACGACCAGAGCTAACCCAATAATGAAATACTGCTTGCTTTCCAGACCAGCGATGATCAAGCCCAGCTTGGCAAAGAAACCCGAAAACGGTGGTAGGCCTGCAACGGAAAGGGCAGGGATTAGAAATAACATGGATAGCCCAACCCGGTTCTTATACAAACCACCAAGTTTCTTCAAATCGAACGAACCCTGAATGGATTCGACCATCCCGGCTGAAAGAAAGAGCGCTGTTTTTGCCAGAATAATATGAATCAGGAAATAGATGCTGGCAGCGATGGCATATTCGGTGAATAGACCCAGACCCATGAAAATATAACCGATCTGGCTGATGATATGAAAAGAAAGCAATCGCCGTATATCCGTCTGAGAAGCAGCACCCAGCACACCGGTCAGCATGGTGAACCCAGCAGAGATTAAAATGATGGTATGGGTGTATTCACTTTCAAAGGGGAACAACAATGTAAAGAAGCGAATCAGTGTGTACATCCCAACTTTTGTCAATAAAGCTGAAAACAAGGCTGTAATAGTAACGGGTGGCGTGTGGTAGGAAGCCGGAAGCCAGAAGAACAGGGAAAAAATCGCCGATTTGATACCAAAAGCCACCAGGAACAGAATAGCTATCACAGTTACCTGTCCGGAAGTTTGCACGGCCTGCAGGCGTAAAGCCAGGTCAGCCATATTAAGCGTACCGGCCAGATTATAGGTCAATCCAATGGCTGAAAGGAATA
>JACZIY010000174.1 GCA_014860845.1 Anaerolineaceae bacterium | reverse complement strand
TGCTTTTGGAATTGATCTAATTGTTTATTTAATCAAGAAATTTTGCATTCTGAGAATGAATTTAGCCAACGCCACGAGTGATTGCTTGATATTTCCCGAAATTTCCAGGCTGTGATTCACACCTTCAATAATCATGAAATTATCTGGGTTCTCTATCCTTAAATGTGAAATCAAATCCATTAATGGTTTCATCTGCTCCAAATAATCTTCATCTGTAAAGAAAAAATTCTACTTATCGCAATTATCACAGAGGATTTTCTGTAATGGCTGACACAATAAATTCAGCATCTTCGCCCACACCTAATAATAATCCAGATTTTTGCTTATAAAGCCATGGTAACCCAACAAAATATAATCCGGGATAGGCTGTAACGCCTCTTTCCTGAATCGGATAACCATCACGATCAAACACAGGTAAGTGGACAAGAGAAAAATCAAATGAATAACCAGATGCCCAGATAATTGTAGTAATACCTGCTGCGTGAAGATCCAATTCTTCAATCTCAGACATATCAAAACCATAGGTTAATTCAGGTAATTTTTCAGATGGCACATCCAAACCGGATTTCTCAATATACTGGTCAATCATTTTAACCAATTCTTTTTCAAATTTATCTGATTTTTCCAGATTCTCCTTCAGGTCATTCGCAAGCCAGATATGATCATTGTCAGCATTTTTCAAATGCCCCAATAAAACCACTCCATCGCAGGCAAATTGGTGCAAGTTAAGTGCTTTGCCTCCATTTCGACCCGAGACTTGAGGATTGGCATTGAATTTGGCTTTGGGTGAAGGTAGCTTACTGACGGGTTGATCAAAGAATCCTACCAGGTTTAACCACTCGAACACGTCTTTTCCTCGGTATCGTCTGGGTGCGCGGCCGGCACTTCCTACGCTTTGATAAACTTTACGGTCATTTTCCAGTAATTCGTCAACGATCTGGCAACCTGACTGACCGCTACCGACCACAAGCACAGCGCCTGCAGGCAGAGATTGAGGAGAGCGATATTGTCCAGAATGAAGCTGGAGGATATCTTTCGAAATGTTATCCTGAAAATCAGGTACTTTTGGTTTTTGAAATAATCCTGTGGCAATAATGACATTGTTTGCGTACAGAACGGATTGATCAGTTATAACGGAATATCTTCCACCTTCAGCAGATAACTCGACAGCATTAACCCGGGTCTGGAATTGTATAGGAAGTTGATATTGCTGCACATAACGTTCAAATCGCGAGATTATCTCTTCTCGTGGCATAAAACCTTCCGGATTTTGATCTGAATATTCAGCGCCAGGCAGCTGAAAAGTCCAATTGGGAGTCAATAGTGTAAATGAATCCCAGCGATCTGATTGCCACACATTGGCAGGTGAGTCCGCTTTTTCGAGAACGATATGATCACGGTTTTGTTTTTTTAAGAAATAACTGGACGATAAACCAGCCTGTCCTCCCCCGACAATAATTGTTTCATAGAAATTACTCATCCTGCCTCTCGATTTCTATCGTTTGGCTATAGTGATGGGATTAGAATGCTAATAAGCCTCGTTTCTTATATAGCCTTGAGTATAACAACGAATGAAGGGATGAAAATTGCTTGTATATGGATGGAAAAAAAGGAATCAATGTTGATGCAATGATTTTTTAAGTATTTTTGTTCTGATCCGGAAAACAGCTCACCGTCATTATTTTATCTGGTCTATTTTTAATTTTGGAGATATCTCAAGGGTGAATTGAGTGTAGTGGTTATTCAAGCTGGCGATCGCACCTTCCAAAATAGCGGCTTCAAAACCATGTTCCATCGCAGCCCGCAAGGTGGAAAGCACACAGAATTCTGACATATAACCACACACAATTACCGACTCAACCTGTTCAGTTTTGAGAATTGTGTCCAGATCGGTCTGCCAGAACGCGTTGAAATGAGCTTTACTCAGGCAAATATCCTCAGGATGAAGGCTAAACTGCGGGTGGATCTTCCAAATGTTGGATCCCTCTGGCTTTCGTTTGGATGTGTGCTGGATGAATATGATTGGCCAATCCTGTTCCCTAAAGATGGCGATGACAGCATTGATGACTGGAATGGTTGCTTGAAAAGCAGATAAATTGGGATTATCTTCTCCAAAGAAGTCATTCTGCGGGTCGAGAAGTAGAAGTGCTTTTTTCATTCTTCAGTCCATCAGGTATTCATCTGTAAATTGGAAAGGGGGTATCTGTCTGCCGTCGATATCGGTGAAGCCGTACTCGCGTGCCAGATCACCGACTGTCCAGGTTTGCCCGGTTTTATTGTTCACACGCGGATCGGACGCCAACGCCACCACTGCCCTGCCAATGTATTCGGTTGACTCGGTCTGTGCATATTCCTCAGGTGAAGGTTCTCCATCCGGTGCGATAACGGCCAGCACGGCTTCGGTGCGCATCCAACCCGGAGAAAGCGCGATGGCTGCGATATTATGCTTGCGCAGTTCCAACCCCATCCCATAGGCCATCTGGTTGATGGTATTCTTTGCCAGGAAATAAGAGAGCGGTTGGAAATACTTGCCACGATCATAAAAGGTGGTGTTGATGATCAATCCCTGCTTTTGCGGGATCATCAATCGGGCTGCTAACCGGCTGGCTGAGTAGTGGGCACGCACGCCAGCTACAAACATGGCATCCCAGCGCCACATGGGTTGCTCCCAGAATGGGCTGACAAAGCTATCGTCCAGATACTTTTCGTAACCACCCCAGACATTATTCACGAGGATATCAAGCTTTCCCTGCTCAGCTTCTACCCGAGCAAAAAGGCTCTCCACCTCCTCATCGATTGTATGGTCACACTGCACAGGAATCCCCACACCTCCCCGTTTTGTAACCATCTCAGCCGTATCTTCGATGGTAGTGCCAGGTAATTCGGGTCTGGAACTGGAATCACGAATGCTGCGCCCGGTTACGTACACAGTCGCTCCCTCATCGCCCAATACCAGCGCAATTCCACGGCCAGCTCCCCGGCTGGCACCGGTGACCACAGCGATTTTGCCTTTTAATATTTGCATATTTTTTCCCTTGTCTAATTATTTTTAAAATATGCCTTTGTATTCATACCAAAAACTATACTTAATGATAGTCTTCTACTAATGGATAGTTTATATA
>JACZIY010000020.1 GCA_014860845.1 Anaerolineaceae bacterium | reverse complement strand
GATTTGTTTCAACGGTTATGGGACCGAACCTGAAAACCAGGCTTTACAACTTTTAAAACAATGGGCAGAAGAAAATGATCAACAGGGTCGTATCTTTGGATACAACAATCCCGACCCTGCTGAAGGCAGCCCGAATTATGGTTACGACGCCTGTATGTTGGTGGATGCCGACACGCAACCGGTTGAAGGCGCATGTATACGTCACCTGGATGAGGGTTTGTATGCCGTCCTGAACTGCCCGGTCAAAGAACCCTGGGAGGATATCCCCGGTAGCTGGCAAAAACTGGTGCAATGGGCTGACGCAAATGATTACTCACTGGGATCGCATCAATGGTTGGAAGAGCATTTACCAGCAGAAAAAAGCGATCCATCTGCGCTATTCACCCTGGATTTGTTTATGCCGATCAAGAAGTGATGATATTGCTTGTTGTTTGGGGTGGGATCTACATCTCGCCCCAAGTTTCTTTATGGTGAAAAAGGCTCTAGCCAATACTCACTCCCATCTCCTTCTGCTGTCCAGCCTGAACCACCTGGTAATCTTGGGTCTGCAATCTCCCAGAAGACCAGGCTATCCACACAAACCGGACCATCCACCAGAATATAGGTTTCACCGGCAAGAAATTGACCCTCAATCGCAGCGTTTTGATTTGGCTCAAACCTGATGCGGTTTGGAGATTCCCCCGGTGGATTGTGGACAAAGTCACCAATCGAAAAGCGGGTCCAATCATTTGTACAATCTGAGCGAATGAAAGCCGTATCCATGACCGGAGACCAGGCTGGCTTGAACGTGTTCAGGTCTGTGATTACTTCCATCGTGTTACTACTTGCCACCTCTAATATTCTATATCTCTTATTTAATGTCCCCGCATCAATCCCTTCTGGATAATAGGAAAATACAATGTAACGTCCATCGGCTGACCAACTGAACGCGATGACATATAAGGGTTTATCGGTGAGTGCTTTTATAGTATTGTCTTTTGAAGATATCACATAAAGGTATTGATTATTTTCAAATCCACGAATAAATGCAATCCATTCGCCTGTAGGTGAATATACTGGTTGGGAATTATATGCCCCGGTTATTAAAGCACTGGAATTCGTCCCATCCGTATTCATGCTGTAAATATATCCATCTATATATTGTCTGGAATAAAGAATAGCATCCCCTGAAGGTGACCAGGAAGGGTACTCGTAGGAATTACGATAACCTCCATCTGGTGTCAGGTTTTGCAAATCAGCGCCATTTATGTTGACATGAAAGATCTTCCCTTCGTTATAGCTGTTAAATACCAACTTTTTTCCGTCTGGAGAAAATGAGGCATACTGGATTATTTCGAAATTCCACTGAGACGAGTTGAGATTTAGTTTATTTAATTTCTGGTCCGGAACATTAAGGATATAGATGCCACTCCCTGTTGTTGAAATGGCAATATATTCTCCTTTGGATGACCAGGATAT
>JACZIY010000173.1 GCA_014860845.1 Anaerolineaceae bacterium | reverse complement strand
GTGGACCGCCGATGGTAATATTGTTCATGGTGCCCTGGCTGGCAGCCGGGATCCTATCCGGGCAGGCCAGGGCTAAAGCACCCAGGAGCACATCCACGATGCGCTGGGAAGTTTCCACGTTTCCACCAGCCACAGCAGCAGGAGGTAGCGCATTAACGACTGATCCCTCCGGAGCTATGACTTCCACCGGTGCCAGACAACCTGAATTATTGGGCACATCCAACCCCAACAGACAGCGAAACACATAGTAGACTGCTGAAAGTGTGATGGCATACACAGCGTTGATATTGCCCTGTTGTTGCGGAGCAGAGCCACTGAAATCGACGGTGGCATGATCGCCCTGAATGGTGATTGCCACACAAATTGGGATCGGTTGAGCGCTGATACCATCATCGTCCAGACAGTCGCTGAAGGTAAAGGTGCCATCAGGCAAAGAAGTGATCAGGTTGCGGGTCATGCGTTCGGTATAGGCCAGCAGTGCCTGCATGGAAGTGTGGATCTCCCCTCTTCCATAACGGTTGATCATCTCCAACAACCGTTCGGTGCCACGATGGTTGGCTGCCAGTTGCGCCAACAGATCTCCCAGTCGTTCTTCCGGGGTGCGCACATTTGCCAGAATCAGATCAAGAATTGCCTGGTCGGTCGTGCCGGCGTGTACCAGCTTGACCGGAGGGATGATCAGGCCTTCCTGAAACAATTCGCGCCCGACTGGCATGGAACCGGGTGTCATACCACCCACATCGGCGTGATGGGCACGCGAAGCCACAAATCCGACCAGATATGGCTCCTCTCCATCCTGAAAGAAGACCGGAGAGACGATGGTGATGTCCGGCAAATGTGTCCCACCGCGGAAAGGATCATTTAAGATGACGGCATCTCCAGGTTGCAAATGACCGGAGAATTGTTGAATGGCAGCCTGGACCGAGAGAGGCATGGATCCCAGGTGCACCGGGATGTGCGCAGCCTGGGCGATCATCTGCGCCTGGGCGTCAAATACCGCGCAGGAATAGTCCCTTCTTTCCTTAATATTGGGCGAATAACTGGACTTGCGCAATACAGTACCCATCTCCTCTGCAATGGAGGCAAATAAATGCTTGAAAATTTCCAGGCGAATCGGGTCGTAGCTCATGCTCCCACCTCGATGATAATATTCTGCAGGCCATCCACCCGGGCCTGATCGTTTGGGCTGAGCAGGATGGTGGTATCAGAGCGAATGACCACAGCTGGACCCTGCAAGCGGTTACCGGGGCGCAGGGCTTCCGCCCGGTAAAATGGCGTTGGAATGGAATGGGTGTGGAAGATCACCGGTCGGGTATCCAGATTGGCCAACTGTGGATTAGGATCGCCAAGCGGTTGACTGTGCAGCGGTGGGGGTGTGCTTTTACCGATCGCGCGCAAGCGCAGATTGACGATTTCAATTTTTGCCTCCGGTTTGGCGTATCCATAAGTCGCCTGGTGTTGCTGGTGGAAGGTTTCCAGGAAGCCTGGGGTAAAGGGGATATTCAGTTCATAGGACTGACCACGGTAACGCATATCCAGGCTGTGCTCCAGATGGATATCCTCAGCGGCGGTTCCTTCTGCCAGCACATCGGTGGTACCGCGATGTGCCAGTTCTGCCAGCAGATCGGATAACTGCTGGAAGCTTGTGTCTCCCGGCAACATCACTGTCTTTGAGTAATCTTTAATCACATCCGCCACGAGCATGCCATAAGCGGAAAGGGTGGACGCCACCGGGGGGACGAGCACCCTGGGAATCCCCAGACCACGCGCCAGGTCAGCGGCGTGTAATCCGCCAGCCCCTCCAAAGGACAACAGGGTGAAGACACGCGGATCCCAACCACGTTCGACTGAGATGACGCGTAAAGCGCGTTCCATATGCGCATTGGCCACCTGAATGATCCCCAAGGCGACCCGGGTCGTTTCCATGTTCAGTTCTAGCGCAATTTTTTCAATGGCATGCCAGGAGCGTTGCGCATCCAGCTGCATCTTGCCCCCCAGGAACATCTCAGGAGCAAGCCTTCCCAATACCACATTGGCGTCCGTAATGGTGGGGATATCCCCTTTGCCGTAACAGGCGGGTCCGGGATCCGCCCCGGTGCTTTCAGGTC
>JACZIY010000172.1 GCA_014860845.1 Anaerolineaceae bacterium | reverse complement strand
TTATTCGTGACGCAAGGCTTCGACAGGCTGCAGGTTGGCGGCGCGGTTGGCAGGGTAAATCCCAAAGAACAATCCTACGGCGGTAGAGAAGATGGTCGCTAACAGGATGGCATCCAGACCGACCACCGGTATCAATTCCGTATTGTTGGCGGCTGCTATCAATCCAACGATATAGGCGATCGACCAGCCCATGCCAATGCCGAGGATGCCGCCAAACATACTTAACAGCGATGATTCGGTCAGGAACTGGATCAGAATGTCTCGTTTACGGGCACCGATGGCTTTACGTAATCCAATTTCGCGTGTTCGCTCGGTGACAGACACCAGCATGATATTCATAATCCCTATGCCACCGACTAAGAGGGAGATTGCAGCGATACCACCCAGGAAAATGGTCAGTACATTGGTGATACTTTGGGCTGTGGCCACAAAATCCTGCTGGGAGAATATCTGAAAATCATCCGCACCCAGATCGGTGCGATGACGGGTGCGCAGGATCTGTGAGATTTCTTCGGTAGCCTGACTGACCAGATCAGCGTTGACAACCTGAACGAGGATGAAATCGACACGATCACTGGAACGCCGGATCAGGCGAGATTGAGCGGTTGAGAAGGGTATCGCGACGATATTGTCTTCACTACCAAATGCACCACCACCGCGCGGGGTCAGCACACCAATCACTCGGAAAGGTTGCCCTTCTATGCGGAGAGTCTCACCGATCAATCCATCACGGTGGCCGAATAGTTTATCCGCGACTTCCACACCGATAACAGCTACAGAGCCCCGCCCCAGGATATTCTCCTCGCTGATGAAATCGCCTTCCAGTAATGAGTAATTTCTCACTTCTAAATATTCAGGTGTAACCCCATTAATGCTGGATGTGATACTCTCCCCACCAAAAGTTACCGATAAATTGGAGCTGATATACGGTGCCACCAATGCGACGGATGGCGCCTGAAAGGGATCTGCGATAGCCTCTGCATCTCCACGGGTTAAGGGTTGTGGATTGCGTACATCATCATTGCCACCACGAAAAACGAAAAGTAAATTGGAACCTAAACCACTGATCGATCCGGTGATGGTGTTTTGGGCACCACTACCGACTGCCAGCATGGCGATCACGGCTGCCACGCCGATAACGATTCCTAAAATAGTTAATCCAGAACGCATTTTGTTAGCGTTCAGAGACTCAAGTGCTTCGATGATTGCCTGTCCTATATTCATGCAGGCACCTCCTCGCCGACAACCTTGCCATCAATGAGGTTAATAATACGCTGGGTTTGCATAGCAATGCTCTGATCATGGGTGACAATGATGATCGTGGTCTTGCGGGTTTTATTGAGACTCAGGATCAGATCCATGATCTCCTTGCCAGATTTGGAATCCAGGTTCCCGGTCGGTTCATCTGCCATGATGATGGCAGGATCATTGACGAGCGCACGGGCGATGGCCACACGTTGTTGTTGTCCACCGGAGAGTTCGGTTGGTCTGTGGGTGATACGGTCACCCAGACCAACGGCATTAAGGGCTTCAATCGCTTTTTGCTTGCGGCCATTGGTGATGCCACCATAACGCAGCGGTAATTCCACATTTGACAGCGCCGTCTGGCGCGATAACAAATTAAAACTTTGAAAAACGAACCCGACCAGGTGGTTACGGGCAGCGGCTAACTGGTCGTCGTTCATTTTTGCGACCTGAACACCATCCAGAATATAATCGCCTTCCGTGGGGCGATCCAGACATCCCAATAAATTCATCAACGTCGATTTTCCTGATCCGGAAGGTCCCATGATGGATACAATCGATCCGCGTTCAATATAGAGATCGACGCCATCTAATGCGCGTACTTCAACTTCACCCATTTTGTAAATCTTTTTTAAGTTACTGGTTTCTATTACCCAATCATTCATGTTTACCTCTAGAATCCACCGCCGAAGGGTCCACCCTGCGGCATAAATTCAGTGGGCGGATTGAGGACGATCACGTCCCCTTCTTTGATACTGCCTGCGATTACTTCACTTTGCAGGTCGGATGTTGATCCAATGGTAATGTTTACTGGGTTGGGTATCAGTTCTCCAGGCTTGAGAATGTAAACGACGCGTTGACCATCTAAAAGACGGACCGCGCGGTTAGGAATCACCAATACATCTTCAATCTCGCTCACAACAATATTCACGGCTGCAGTCATACCTGGCCGGACCAATTCATCGGCGTTGGTCAATTCTAATGTAACCGTGAAGTTTACAATTCCAGCGGTAATATTCGCCACCTGGGCTACTTGCGTGATGATACCCTCATATTCTTTATCATTGATAGCATCAAAACTGATACGTGCTGGCATCCCAACCTTCAGACTATTGATATCAATTTCTGGTATTTCAACGTCAACCAGTAAATGTGATAAATCGTCAATACGAAATGAAACAGCTCCGGGGGCAATTTGATCGCCAGTTTTCGAACGGATTTCTGTGATCGTGCCATCAAATGGTGTATGTAAATTGATCATATCAATGGTTGCTTCGATAGCAGCAATACGGGCTTCAGCAGCCGCTATATCATCAGGATCGGGCCCGTCTTTTAGCCGTTCCCATTCTCTTAATGCGTCTGCATATTGGGCTTGCGCTAAAACCAGGTTTCCATCAGCAATCTCTTTCTCAGATTCACTGGGTAAACCTTGTGCATACCGCCAATTCGCTTCTGCTCTGTTCATTTGGGCTTTAGCAGCTGCCCATTCAGCAAAAGCGGATGCCCGCATCGGATCATCCTCAGGAAGATGATCAACGTTATCATAACGTTTTTCCCATTCCTTGGCAAAATCTTTGGCAACAATATAATTGGCATAAGCCTCATCGATTGTGTTTTGTGATGCTCGTTGATATTCTTTGGATTCCCTACGAGTTTCCGCGTTATCCAGCGCTTCTGTCAGATTGGCCAGATTCGCTTGTGCTTGGGCTTGCGCAACATCGGAATTTTGGAGTGTATTCAGGTTGCGCTTGGCAGTCACCAAATCTGCTTCAGCCAATATGATAGATTGTGAAAGAGAAAGCTTTTTAAGGGATGCCAGAATGGAATCAGCTTTTACGGTATCTCCTAATTCATAGTTAATAGCATCTATCTGTCCGGTTGTTTGCCAACTGACCAAAGCTGTTTGATTCGCGCGCACAGTGCCGGTGGCACCGACAATGGCTGTCAGGCTACCTCGTGAAACCGTTACGGTTTGAAAAGTGGATGCCACGTTTTGTGCGGCATTATCCTGTGCATATCGTACCCCGAAATAAATTCCAGTTCCGATTATGGCCAGGATTAAAATTATAATGATCGTTTTCTTCATACTTCCCTTCCTGTACAGTAAAAAATCCCTGTAATCATCATCTATGATCACCGAAATTTGTTTTGAATTTAG
>JACZIY010000171.1 GCA_014860845.1 Anaerolineaceae bacterium | reverse complement strand
GCTTCATCCAACCCTGCAATCCATTGTTTTTCTTGTTCCCATAATTCCCGTTCAAAAGTCAGATTGGGAGATGGAGGAATTTCAAGAACTGGTTTGGGCTTTCTGGTCATAGACCCCTCGATTGGCATTACGCCGGATGGTAAACAGGTCTGAAGCCATTTTAATTGAATCTTTGAGGATATTTAAACGGGTACCCGGTTTGTAATACCAGATAATCGGAACTTCTTTGATGTTATATCCCAGTCGCTGGGCGATAAAAAGTAGTTCTGCGTCAAATGACCAACCGGTCAGGGTTTGCATTCGAAAAAGATGTTCAGCTACCTCACCACGGAAGGCTTTGAATCCACATTGGGTATCCTGTAACCCGGGCAGCAAGGCATAACGTACCAGGCTGTTGAACACCCGGCCGATCAGATGCCGGAATTCGGGCTCATCCACCCGTTCGGATTCGGGTAATTCACGGGAGGCAATGGCTATATCGTACGCCTGACCATCTTCTGGAATAAATTTGCTGATTTCACTGACGGGCATGGAGAAATCTGCATCACAGAAAATTCGATACTTCCCTTGAGCAGCCAGCATGCCACTGCGTACTGCCAATCCCTTTCCTTTTTGGGTTTCTTGAATAACACAGAGTGAAGGCATTTGTGCCTGAAACGCTTGAGCTACTGCCAGAGTGCGATCGTGACTGCCATTTTCAACGACAATCACCTCGATTGAATAGGTTTGTTGGCGAACAAACTCATCCACCAGGGCAAGGGAAGGTGGTAAGCGCTCTTCTTCGTTGTGCGCAGGAATGATGATCGATAGGAAAACGTCGGACATTAGAATCGAGGGACTGATTGAAGATGATCCTTTTCTGCTTCCCCACTGCCAACGGCAAGAATTTCTTTCCCTTTTGAGGATACAACCCGCACATCTTCACCCTTATCAAATACGGAACCCATTTTATACTGGCGTTTTCCGGTCTGTATTTTTTGGCCACCTTTGATACGTTTAATCAAATCATCACGATCTACCAGAAAATGGTCGGAGAACACGACTCCGTAACGTTCGAAAATGCGGGCAAGTTGCACCTGACCATTTTGATCCACTCGAACTGCTTCCAATATTGCATCAAATTTCTTTTTTGCCATGATATCCCATCTACCTTATCTATTTAAGATACGCGTAACTAAAAAAATTTTATCACGGAATAGAAAATTATTTATCCAATTTTATTTATTTAGAAGTATACCTAACCTCCACCTATCAATAATAATGTTTAGTATAGTAAGTTAAATAATCCATAAAGTACAATATTCTAAAAAAATTTATCACTTACTTACCAGTGAAGAAGGGGAAAGGCAGTTATCTGAATGTCCTACTGATGTGGAGACTGTGTACGGTTTTATAAAACAGAATATGGAATTCAGAAAATTCCATTTGAA
>JACZIY010000170.1 GCA_014860845.1 Anaerolineaceae bacterium | reverse complement strand
ACCCCATACACACTGAAGGCATCATGCAGTTCGAACAAATCCACATCACTGGGTAAAATGCCAGCCTGTGAACAGGCATTCTCTAATGAGACTCCGGCAGCGCGAAAAGCCAATGGGTCGGGGCGGTCATGCAGTGCCAGGGTGTCGATGGCGACATCCGACCCGATCACACGCACCAGGGGATGACCAACTATATGGGCAATTTCTGGTGTGGTCAGGATCAAAGCCGCTGCGCCATCGGCATATGGGGCGATATCAAACATATTCATAGGGGAGGAGATCATCCCGGCTTTTTCGTATACCTCAGGACGGATAGCTTTACGGAACATGGCGTTGGGATTGTTGACAGCGTTGGCATGCCCAATCAATGGGAATGCGCCAAATGCCATCCGATCCGCTTTGGGATTTTCATACAGGTAGCGCTGCATCAGCAATCCAGCCTGGCTGGTAAGTGTCTGACCGGTATACACTTCATAGTCGTAATCCATCACCAGTTTGGTGGGCTCATCCATCGTATCTCCGGAAAGATCGGTATATTTTTCCATGCCCAATGCCATGGCAATATCAACCCAACCGGAAGCGACGGCCAGATATGCCATGCGGAAGGCGGCGGCAGCGGATGCTTCTCCAGCTTCAATCGTGTAGGATTCTGTTCCTTCCAGAAATGTATTGTCGGTTACCAACGCGCCTAAATTTGCCTGGTGGGAAGCTACGGAAGCAATTAAATTGCCAATATAAATCGCTTCGGGGATTAATCCTCCTGCATCTTTTTTGGCAGCCTGAACAGCTCTGGCAGAAATATTGCGTAAAGACAATTCCCAATGTTCACCAACCGGGATTTGACCAGTACCTGCAATGACAACTTCACGCATCGTTCCTCCCTTACCGCATGGTTAATGTACCGCGCATGCGGGTGTAGGTTGCATAGTCAATTTCTGTTCGGCGGGCAATATAATCCTGTGTTTTCAAGGCTTTGTCCCGCCGTTCCAGAATTCGTTCCGTCACTGTAATATCCATTGCATCCGACCCAGCTCCTGAACCGAAAGATACCAACAGAATTCGGTCACCGGGTTCAGCTTCATCCAAAATAGCTGTTAATCCAATAATCGCTGCTCCTGCATATGTATTTCCAATCATTGGCGATAGTAAACCTGTTTTGTATTGATCTTTGGAGAAACCCAACAATCCAGCCACACGTTGTGGAAATTTGGTGTTCGGCTGATGAAAAACTGCGTATTTATAATCTGCCGGGGTGGTATTCATCGCCTGCATCATATGTTTTCCCGCAGCTGTGATGTGTTTAAAATACGCTGGGTCTCCCGTGAAGCGTTGTCCATGTTCTGGATAATTCTGTTGCGGTCTGCGCCAAAAATCTGGGGTATCGGTAACATAGGAGAATGTAGCGTTGATGATTGCCACAGCTTCATCTGCCGGGCTAAAAATGTAGGCAGCTCCACCTGCTGCAGCCGTATATTCCAGTGCGTCACCTGGCCGACCCTGCGCAGTATCCATTCCAATTGCCAAGGCATACTTAGCCATACGTGAACCAACCAATCCAATAGCTGCAACCATGGCTTCGGTCCCGGCTTTACAGGCGAATTCCCAATCACCAGCTTGAATGTGGGGTGAACAGCCAATGGCTTCACCAACAATGGTGGAGGATGGTTTCACGGCATAGGGATGAGATTCGCTGCCAATCCAGACTGCACGGATGCCAGTCGGGTCAATGCCTGCCCGCTTTAATGCGTTTCTGGAAGCTTCGATGGACATTGTGATGGTATCTTCATCAAACCCGGGGACGGCTTTTTCCTTAATGGGTAAGCCTTCATCCTCACCACCTTTCCATAATCTGGCAACTTCAGTGGCTGGTAAACGGTAACGAGGAACGTAAGCCCCATACCCGATAATTCCAACCGGATGATTTGGTTTTAACAAAATAGGATCGGTTGCATAATCATTCATCATTAATTTATTTTCTCCATTCTGCTAATATTTCCTGGGCGCGTTCCACCCGTACATTTTTTTCTTGTGCTAATTGGGCTGCCAAGAGTGAAATTTCTTCCCCTTCAGCACCGGCTGTGATGGCTACCTGCCGGGCATGCAGACTCATATGACCGCGTTGTATACCCTCGGTAGCTAAAGCTCGTAAGGCTGCCAGATTTTGTGCCAGACCTGCTGAAACAATAATCTCAGCCAATTCCTGAGCATTTTCAATTTTCAGTAATTTCAGAGCAGCCTTCGCAGTGGGATGAACCCGGGTCGCACCTCCAACGGTTCCAACCGCCATAGGCATTTCGATGGTTCCCACCAGGTTGCCATCCTTATCTTTTGTCCAGGTGGTCAGGCTGGTATATTTGCCGGATCGCGCAGCATATGCATGTGCGCCAGCCTCCACAGCCCGCCAATCATTGCCGGTGGCAATCACGATCGGATCTATGGCATTCATGATGCCTTTATTGTGGGTGGCTGCCCGGTATGGATCCACAACTGCAAACGCCCAGGCTGCGATGATGCCATCACGAACTTCATCAGCTGAAAAATCACCAAAGGCCAGATTTTCTTTCAAAATTGTTACCCGTGACCTGGCTAATCTCCGATCTGCCAGGTTGGTAAGTATGCGTAAATGAACTCTTCCACCAGTCAACGCTTCGAATTGCGGTGCTAACGTTTCGGCTGCTGTATTGACTGCGTTGGCACCCATGGCATCCCGTACATCAAAGATCAGGTGAACCACCAGGAATGGACCGATAGGGGAGTCTTCTATCACTCGTACCTCAATATCGCGCGGTCCACCCCCATATTTACTCAATACCGGGTCGACCTTGCTGGCTCTCGCCAGTAAGTCGTGTTTGGCTTCCAAAATCTTAAGACGCGCGCTATGCACTTCATCCAATTCTATAACCTGAATCTGGGCGATCATTTCTGGGGCTGTGGAATGAGCAAAGAAGCCACCGGAGGAACGAGCCAGTTTTGCCATGTAGGATGCGCTGGCGACCACGGAGGGTTCTTCCAGTACCATGGGTATAAGCACTTCCCGTCCATTGACGATGAAATTGTGAGCAATTCCCAGCGGTAAACTAAAAACACCGATCACATTCTCAATCATGTGATCAGCCTGCTCGATTTTCAATCCATTTGCACCACTCAAAACAGATATTGTTTGAGAATCCAAATGCTGGGTATCCTGAAGCCAGGCATGTCGTTCTTCCAGGCTCATGTTGTAAAACTTTTTCACATCTCTCCCTGATGAGGGCACCATGCTTCCTCCGGATTTTCATCCTTATTTCAGTGTCATCTTTGTATTCTGAGGTTGGTGGGTGTTTTTGGTGGGTAGCTACCCACCAAAAACACCCAGACCCCTGAAATGAACAAACCTTTTTTCACTTATCGGGCAAATTGTAGTGGACAAAGGCTGGCAAAAACTATCAACTTTCATTTGGTTAATTTTTTTACTACCATTTTTCTGAACCGCTTTTATCAAAGCCCGATCGAATGTTCTGTTTAAATATCAATAACTCGATTTTAAGATCAACAATGTACAAAATCGAATAATTGTATAAACTTTGTCTTATTAATTTATAAGGATATTAGAGTGTGTAAGTGTCCCCAGGTTTTAACACATGTACCTGGCAATTCACCTGTTCTACTACTTTCGTAGCCCACTCCTGCCCATCCTGAGCAATTAAATCCCAGGTATTGAAATGAATTGGGATGACATGTTTCGGTTGGAGTAATTTCACTGCTCGCAGCGCATCTTCGGGTCCCATGGTGTAATTATCCCCAATCGGAATAATCGCCAGATCGATACCTTCTTCTCCAATCAACTTCATGTCTCCAAACAGACCGGTGTCTCCCGCCATGTAGATCTTCTTTTGATCAATAGTGGTCAATAAGAATCCAGCCGGGTTACCACCATAAGTTCCATCTGGCAGCGCTGAGCCATGAATTGCCAGTGTAAGTTTTAGATACCCAAACGGATATTGAAAGCCACCTCCCAGATGCTGACCATGTGTTTTCTTAACACCTTGCTTACTGATCCATCTTACAATTTCTGCATTTGAAATCACTTCCGCATTGGTTCGTTGGGCAATTGCCACACTATCACCGACATGATCCCCATGCCCATGGGTAATTAACAGGTAATCTGCCTGAACTTGATCAGCTTTAATAGGCGATGCAGGATTCCCACTGAAGTATGGATCGATGATAAGTTTATATCCAGACGTATTCACCCCAAGCGTAGCATGTCCATACCAGGTAATTTCTGTACTCATATTTCCTCCTGAATGTTAAGATTACTCAACCACAAATTCATGTTCACTGGAAATGATCTCGTTACCAGCGACATCGTAAATTTTGATAAAGACTGTGTGTTTTCCAGCATTAATGTTGATAGGATTACTATACGGTATTTGGGTGTTGCTGCCAACCATTTTTCCATCCAACCACCACTCAACCCGCTCAATCCCAGCGCCATCAAATGCTTCCGCCTGTAATGTGATGGTACCTTGTGAGGATCTTGGTATGGTTCGATCGGCTGATGGGTAAATGATCTTTCCGGTGGGGGGTGTGTTATCCACAGATACCTGGATGGTATGGGTATCTACCTGAAAATTCTCGCGAATTACCATCAGACGCATGGCATATAGACCATCTTCAATCCCATAGGTATCCCATTCCACAATCTTTCGATTGGAAATCTTGCGAGTAAAATCTTCACCGATCTGTAACCAGGACGCTGGATTTAGTCCCTGTCCGATCTGGATGCGATAGCTGGTCAAGTCCTGTGTTTTCACGGTTCCCATGATGTCTACAACGCCGCTCACATAGCTGTAGTTAGCTGGTGAAGTAATGAGTGCATCTTCAGAAGGGTTGGGAGCTTGAATTAAATCGTAATCTTTGGGTGGCACCGCGATCTTATTGGCAGTTGCCCAGTCCAATGCTTCTTCCGGTACAAGCATATAGGTTCTGGTTTCAATCATATCTGCGGGTGTAAACACAGTGGCCAGTAAACCGGTTTCCCGATTGATTTCGTAACTCTTAAATAGATTGTCGTATCCAGCGGGCTGTGTCCCATCAATAAAAATTTCGGTGATGGTGGCAGGGCATTGCCGATTAGGCAACAAACCAGATAAACTGCAAACCACAACTTCGCTAATGCCTGCGGGTCTTTGCCAATTCTCCACCGGTAATTTTTGGTGCAGCCACTGCATCATGGCATACCAAACGCCACCCGCAATCTTGGGATTCAATTCTATGTCTTCTTTTTCTGATTGACCAAACCAGATCACACTGACATATTGTGGGGTATAACCGGCTGTCCAGATTTCATCCTTCGTAAAGGTAGAACCAAATTTAGCACCGTTGGGTCGACCAATATCCAGCAGGTTAGGATACCCCAATGTCGCCCGACGCTCGTAATCGTCTCTGAGGATGTCATGGGTCAGATAGGCAAGTTGCGGGCTCAGGATTGCCTGGGAATCTGTCTGGAAATCATCCAACACCAGGCCATCGACCATTTCGACATGTCGCAATAATTTTGGTTCAATCAATCCATTGGCAGAATTCTTGATACCGAAGTGGGTACCCAGGGAAGCGAGAATACTGTAGAAATCTGCAACTTCTAAAATGGTAGCACTTTCGCCAGAGAATAGCAATTCCTGAACCTGGTCAAGGTTGCTTATTGAGTTCAATCCAAAGGAATTGGCACTGCGGGATACCACATCATAGCCTATTTGTTCGAATAGCCGGTTGACTCCGGTTAAAAAATCATTGGCAAGTGCGGTTCGAAAACGCAACGGACCTTTATAGTCTTCGATCAACAATTCATAGGTGTTTAAATTCTCGGATAAGTTTGCCGGAATATCCCAGACCTGTGTGGCGGGGGAAAATCCTCGGGCAAAGGCATTCACGGCGATTAGTGGCGTCAGAATGGTGCCACCTTGTTTATGTGTATTAATGGGCGATTCTTCATTGGCATTCAGGTCACCAACCATCGCAAGTATTTCACCAGTGCGTGGGTCCAGGATAATCCCGCTGCCCATCAAATCAATGTCATCAAATGACTCATCAAACAGTGAAGGCAAAAACCTTTCGGGGGGGCATTCGGGAGAAATACTTGCAGATCCATCCACTCTATTCAACTGACTGATCAATGTGCACTTCAAGGCTTGCTGAATTTGATAGTCCAGGCTTGTGGTCACTCTTAATCCACCCAGTTCCACCCGCTCTCTCCCATACAATTCATACAAATTGTTAATTACCATAGAGGAAAAGGCCGATGCGATTTGATCCTGTTCCTGAATCTCAGAAACAATTTCCAGTTCTGATTTTTTGGCAGTATTGTAATCTTCATCGGAAACAAATCCCTCTTCATGTAATTGTGTTAGCAAATTCTCCTGGTTTTCCAATGCAGCTTGAGATGCATCCATTGGGTTAAGCGCAGGTGTGAGGGAGGTGGATACCAACAATGCTGCTTCTGACAGATTCAATTCACTTGCATTTTTATCCAGATACAAACGTGCAGCTGCATCAACGCCAATCGTATTATGGCCATAGGCACTGCTGTTCAGGTACCACTCCAAGACTTGCGCTCTACCGTATTTATCGGTGATTTGAGCAGCCAGCAAGCGCATACGTAAAATAC
>JACZIY010000169.1 GCA_014860845.1 Anaerolineaceae bacterium | reverse complement strand
CTCTGATCAATCTCGCGAACCTCGCTGATACCCAGCCAGGCTTTGATATGGGTCAGAGAGCCATTATCGGGGGTCACAATGAAATAGCCTTCGGTCGTTTTCGCCACACAAGCTTTGCGCGCTGTGCCCACACCGGGGTCTACCACCGAAACAAAGATCGTACCTTTTGGCCAAAAGTTCATCGACTGCGCAAGACGGTAGGACGCACTCCAGATATCATACTGGGGGATTTCATGTGTGCCGTCGATGATTTCCAACTCGCGGTCCACGGATTTGACCACGCCATACATCGCGGAGACCGCGCCTTCTTTATAAGTAAAATCGGTTTGAAATACCAATATCGGTTTCATATGGTTACTCCTCTAAATGAACGGATTATAGAAACGGCTCCGATTGATAAAGATTGACACCAAAACGGTAGCGATAAAGATAACCCCGGAAGCAATCAGCGCAAGGGCATCCTGTCTTGAAAATTTGCGCGACGTGTACCAGGTGCGCGTCTTGCTCTTGGAGAATCCACGCAGATCCATGGCATTGCTGATCACTTCTACCCGGTCAAGAGTGGAAAAAATGAGCGGGATGACGATCAGCAGGGAGTTCTTGAAACGGTCAATAAACTTTGCCTTACGCGACAATTCCAGGCCGCGTGCCTGCTGAGCCAAATAGATGTCTTTATAATCGCGCTGAATATCCGGAAAATAACGTAATGTCAAAGCCACAGCAACGGCAGCCTTATAATTGACCTTGATGCCATTTAGCGAGGATGCAAACTCGCTGGGGTTGGTGGTGAGCAGGAAGATCATACCCAGTGGAATAACCGATGCATATTTGAACATTTTCGTCACCTGGTAAAACAACTGCTCATAGGTCAGCGAGATGCCAAACACCCTGGCAAATTCGTGACTGGTACCGTAGATAGTCGTACCAAAATCGGGAGAGAAGAAGAACGAGATGACTGCGTTGGTAAAAATGAAGATGAGCACATAAATGACCATCAAGCGCACCTGTGAGAACTGGATTTGCGCTACCCGCATTAGTAGGATGGAGAATACCATTACAACCAGGATGACGCGGATATCGTAGGAATACATCACCGCAAAAGTAAGGAACAGGAAGCAAATCAGCTTGGTGAGACCAGAAAGCCGGTGAATGAAAGTATCGGCCAGATTGTAGGAGAAGAGCTTCATTTTCATGTTCATCGGTTCTTCAATCTCCGCTCATAATCGATGAAGCTTTGCACGAACTGCGTACCATTTTTGACATCTGCCATTTGTGAAAGAGCAAACAACGATGTATCTTTCAGGTTGGCTTCGGCGATCACTTTAGCATCAGTCAGCACTTCAGCAGAGGTGGTGTCTGCAATCTTGCGTCCGTCCGTCAGCACAATGGCACGCGGAGTGTATTCCAGCATCAAGTGCATGTCGTGCGTGATGAGTATGATTGTCACACCCAGCTTGTTGACCTCCACCAGGAATTCCATGATCTCGGTGTAATGACGAAAGTCCTGCCCAGCTGTCGGCTCGTCCAGAATGAGAATCCTGGGGTCAAGTACCAGAATGGAGGCTATGGTGACACGCTTCTTCTGCCCGTAGCTAAGGGCAGAAATAGGCCATTCGATGAATGGCGCTAAACCGCATACCTTAAGCACTTTTTCTACCCGCGCGGTAATTTTCTCCTCCGGTACCTGGCGTAGACGCAGGCCGAGCGCTACCTCGTCGAAGATCAGTGGTTTGGAGATCATTTGGTTGGGATTCTGCATCACAAGCCCAATGATTTCAGCCCGCTCCTTGATCGACTTTGTCCGAATGTCCTCTCCGCGATAGAGGATGCGCCCGTGGTCTTCCCTTTCAAAGCCGCACAGCAACTTAGAAAGGGTGGATTTGCCTGCGCCGTTCTTGCCCACAATTGACACCATCTCACCTTCCTTAATTTCAAAGTTGATGTCCTCCAGCACGGGGCGAAGACCGTCATAGGAAAAAGAGATATTTTCCATCTTCAGTATGGATAGGTGGGTGTTTAAAAGCCTGGTTGGCTGTATGTGCTTATACCAGATTTGCAGCGCATCTCGCGAGAGTTCGCTCTTAAGAGTCTCAATATACCCCGCCTGCATCGCTTCTGTCACCTGTACCCCGGCATATTTGAGTGCCGTAACATACAATGGTTCGCGTATACCGGTTTCCTGCAATACAACGGAAGCAACCAGTGAATGGACATCCATGTCAGCAATGATACGCCCTTCCTTGATCACAATCACCCGATCGACATTCCGATGCAGCACATCCTCCAGGCGATGTTCAATGATCAGGATTGTCTTGCCGGACTGCTTGTGAATATCATCGATGATCTCGATAGCTATCTTGCCTGTGGCGGGGTCCAGGTTAGCCAGCGGCTCGTCAAAGAGCAGAATATCCACATCATCGATCATGACCCCAGCCAGTGAAGTACGCTGTTTCTGCCCTCCGGAGAGTTCGAAAGGGGAAGATGTTAGCCAGTTTTGCATGTCCACCATTTGCGCCACGCTGCGCACCCGTTGGTGCATTTCATCTGTGGGTATGTTGTCATTTTCAAGGGCAAAAGCAATATCTTCTCCCACTGTCAAGCCGACAAACTGTGCATCTGAATCCTGCAAAACAGTGCCAATCGTTTTTGACAACTTGAAAATATCGAGTGTGGAGGTTTCCTGACCATTTATCTTTAGGCTGCCGTGAACTTCGCCCTTATAGGAAAATGGGATCAATCCATTCAGGCAGTGACATAAAGTACTCTTACCGCTGCCACTGGGGCCGACAATAAGGATCTTCTGACCAGTGTAGATCTTCAAGTTAATATCATGTAGAGTGGGTTCGGCCTGGCTGAAATATTGAAATGTGAAGTTAGTGAATTCGATGATCGGTTTTGAGTTCATAAGCTTTCATTATTGAATAAAAAAGCTCAGACTCTGCTGGCATGAAAGTCTGGGCTTTTATACTGACCAAAAACGGCCCAAAAAAGGAGCGATCCCTACTTCTTGCTGAGGCTACCCTTTTTGGTGCGGGTGGCTGCATACGCTATCAGTAACAGTGTACCGATCACGCCGGCACTTATGGCATTCATGATGGCGGCAGTGATACCCTGGGTGAAAACCAGATTTGCCGGTTCCTGATAGATGAGGATGTCCAGTAAGGGGGCAACTATAACCCAGGCAATGACATTGCCGATGACCTGGATAATGTTGAAAGTAATGATGTCCTTACCTTTGAATTCGCCTTCTTCAACTTTGGTGCGTTTGAAGGCAAAACCGAAGATGAAGCCAGAAACGCCGCTGGCGATGACCCAGCTCCACCAAGGTGAGCCATACTGAAGGGCGTCGCTGAGCGCGTGACCGATGAATGAGATAAGAGCACCAGCGATGGGACCAAACAGGGTGGCGAAAAGTGCACTTACACCGTATGCTGTCTGAAAACTGGTTTCTGGGACAGGGGAAGGAACTTTGACATACATAAATAGAAGGGTGAAAATTGCTGCGCCTAACCCGGTGGCAACGATGGTCTTCGTGTTGACCTTAAATAAATCTTTCATGTCCTTTTCTCCTTGTAAAATTTGGATAAATCAGTTTGGAACGTACAAATATGATTATATATCGAAATTCAACTTCCACAATATCTTGCCATCAATTTCACCCTATAAGGTAATGTTTATGGCTGAACACATTCAATTTTAGCTTCTCAATAATTCCATATTCACAGGGGTTAATGGCAATCATACACGATAAAACCACAGAAACATCTGATTAATTAGATGGAAACTTTTTATTGAACAGTTCTTACAGGGTAAAGGGTTTCGTAGATTCTGTAGAAGGTATATATATTTCTCAAGTAACGGCGGGTTTCTTCATATGGAATGATTTCCAAAAACAAATCTGGGTCGTTGTTAGCCTTTTCCACCCAATTGGTAACATTCCCAGGACCAGCATTGTAGGCTGCCAGGGCAGCAAATATATCATCATCAAAATAAGTTCGCATTCTGGATAAGTAGCTCGCACCCATGCGAATATTGATCAGTGGTCGATATAGGTCACTCTCCACATAATTGACAGGCCATTTAAGTAAGTTGGCAATTTCCTCACCGGTGGCTGGCATGATTTGCATTAAACCTTTCGCACCAGCGGATGAAACAATGAATCCTTCGAAAAATGATTCCTGTCTGATCAGACTATAAAGTAATAATGGCTCAAAATTATAATCATTTGCTGCATTTTCAACGATCTCATTGAAGTAAAGCCCAAATCGTATATGGTTGAACCAGAGTGGTGCTTTCATCGAAGCAAAATCATCCATATTCGCCAAATCTAAAATTTGCCGGCTTGAATAAATAGCTGAACGATACAAACCAATCTCGACAAAATGGTTGGTTAATCGAAATAGATTTATAGGATCATTTTCATACATAATCCTTAAAGTTTCATATTCATTACGAGCCAATGAATATAATCCCAGATCCCAAAAGGCATTGGCTTTGATAAAAATTTCATCAGATAAGAATGGATTCAGGGTTATAAAATTTGTATCCTGAGGTAAAGAAAATGTATTTCGCATCCATACTTCTGCAATTAACCTTTCCTGTTCAAGATTTACCTTTAAATTTACATTATTGAATGGTGAAAAGAGATCAGAGTCCGATAAAATCTCTTTGGCTCTTTCAGAATAATACCCAGTCGGGTCTTGCTGTGTAGCATCCTGCCAAGCATTAGCAGATTTTTCTTTATCCCCTAATTTTTCATAGGTTTTTCCTATCCAAAAATATGCCGCAGCTTTTACTTCTGGGA
>JACZIY010000168.1 GCA_014860845.1 Anaerolineaceae bacterium | reverse complement strand
ATCATCGAATTTCAGCCCAAAATGATCACGGTTGTTCATTGTGAAACACCATCCGGGACATTAAATCCTCTCGAAAAATTGGGAGAACTCAAACACAAACACAATGTTCCCCTGCTGTATGCCGATATGGTTGCCAGTGTTGGGGGCGTGCCCATTGAAACCGACGCATGGCATGTCGATTTTGCGCTTGGTGGATCCCAAAAGGTACTTTCTGCTCCCTGTGATATCTCCTTCCTGGCTGTCAGCCCGCAAGCCTGGGAAATTATTGAAGAAGTCAACTATGTCGGCTACGATGCAATCCTCCCGTTTCGCGATGCCCAGCAAAAAGGCGAATTCCCGTATACCCCGCACTGGCATGGTCTGGCAGCCATTGCCACCAGCCTGGATATGCTGCTGGAAGAAGGACTGGCCCTCGCCTTCAAGCGCCATGAGTTAGTCGCCACCTATTGCAGAGCACAATTGATAGCAATTGGCTATGAGCTTTTTATCCAACCTCCATTTATTTCGTCTCCTACGGTAACAGCTGTCAAAGTCCCCGAAGGCATCACCTGGCAGGATTTTGATCAGAGACTGCGTGCGGAAGGTCTGGTGGTAGGTGGCAGCTATGGTCCCCTGGCTGGCAAAGTCTTCCGTCTCGGGCATATGGGTTCGCAAGCAAACATGCCCCTGATGCATCAAGCGCTCGCAGTGCTGGAGAAAGTTCTGAAAGATAGTTAATCCGGTGCATTGCACTTGGGGATAAACCTTCTCACATCAATCTCAAAAGAACACACCTTCCATCAATCCACCAGGAGTGCATAGCACCTTGTATATGAGAGAGTTGGATTAGGGAAAGAGTGCAATGCGCCTTTCCTGACACCCGGTTTCTCAATCACAGGTGCACTGCACTCTTGAATTAAGAATATTCATTCTACTCTTTCAAATACCTGGTAGATTCTCTTTCTCCAAGTGTAATGCACCAAACTCAATTTTTTTCAACACAGCAGAAAACCTGGTAATCCAATCCATCAGAAGTGTATTGCACTCTTTCCTGACACCCGGTTTCTTAATAACAGGCGTAATGCACTCTTGAATTAAGAAAATTCATTCTAGTAAATCCATACACAGGTAAATTTTCTTCCCCCAAGTGCAATGCACCAAACACTAAAACGTCTTGACATATTCTATACCGTACGGTATACTATCTCTTATGAACGACAACCGACTCATCATCCTGCAAACCGCCTGCCAGCTTTTCTCCCAACTGGGGTATGACGCAGTCGGCGTTCAGGAGATCATAGAGAAAGCAGGTTTCACCAAGCCCACCCTTTACCATTATTTTGGCTCTAAACAAGGTTTATTAGACGCCATTCTGGAACACTATCTGACACCCTTCAATGATCAATTGACCAACACATTAATGTATAAAGGTGATATCCAGACCAGCCTGCGCAATATCTTCAATCTTTATCTCGATTTTGCTCATCATAACTCCCGCTTTTTCCGCTTGTGGATGGCAATCCGGCTTTCTCCCATCCAGAGTGCCACCTATCAGGCAATTCTGCCATACACGCAAAAACACACCGCCGCACTCTTGCAATTCTTTCAGCAGGTTTCTCTACAACATGGTAATATGCGCGGCCGAGAATTGATCCTGGCGACTTCCTTCCAGGGATTGCTGTTTTCATATGCATCCATGGTCCTGCAGGGCGAGTTTGAAATCGACCACCAGCGTGTCAATCAAGCGGTTCATCAGTTCATGCATGGCATTTTCTCATAATATTAGCTCTAAAAATTTTTTGAAAGGAACCTATACCAATCGGTATAACAAATTATGAATAACACACCCCATTGGATTCCATCCACTTTTATCTATCACCTTTACCCACTCGGGCAAACTGGTGCACCACGAGAAAACTACTTCGACCAACCTTCTGAAGACCGCATTGTTCAGCTCTATCCCTGGCTGGATCACCTGCAATGGTTAGGGGTCAACACCCTCTTTCTGGGACCCGTCCTGGAATCCAGCTCGCATGGTTATGATCTCGCCGACTATTTCAAAATTGATCGGCGATTGGGAAACAACCAATCTTTCAAGACATTTGCCAATGAAGTCCATCGCCGCGGGATGCGTTTGATCCTGGATGCTGTCTTCAATCACAGTGGACGTGATTTCTTCGCCTTTCGCGACCTTCAGCAAAATGGAAAGCAATCTCAATACCTGGATTGGTATGAAGGGATAAGCTTCGATCATTCCAGTCCGATGGGTGACCCTTTTGACTATCAGACCTGGGCGGGTCATTACACATTGCCAAAATTTAACCTGGCGAATCCATCCGTTCGTGAATACTTATTCCATGCAGTTCGTTTCTGGATGGAAGAATGGAGTATTGATGGCTTACGACTGGACGCAGCTGATCATGTACGTCTCGATTTCTGGCAGGAATTACACCAGGTAACCACTTCCATGCGCCCCGATTTCTGGTTGATGGGTGAGGTCGTGCATGGAGAATACCAGCAATGGGTAGATCCACAGCATCTACACAGCGTCACCAATTATGAAGCTTACAAAGGGCTCTACTCAAGCCTGAATGACGCCAACTATTTCGAGATAGCGCATACACTGCAGCGTCAATTTGCTGAAGGCGGTATTTATCGCGATTTGATGCTCTATAATTTTGTAGATAATCACGATGTTAACCGGGTAGCCAGTCAGTTAAAAAATCAGCAACATCTCTTTCTACTATATGCTTTGCTATTCAGCATGCCAGGCATTCCTTCCATATATTATGGTAGTGAATGGGGCATCACTGGTCAACGCAGCGCTCACAGTGATCAGGTGTTACGACCTGCTCTCAACCTGCAGCAGTTGATCCAGCATGCCCTGCATGCAAACCTGCCTGCCACCATTCAAAAACTGGCGCAATTCCGTGCGGTTACACCAGCCTTGCAAACAGGCAACTACCGACCGGCAAATGTCAATTCACAGCAATTTGCCTTCTGGCGGGAGATAGATAAGCAAAAAGTTTTGGTCGTATTGAATTCAGCATCAGAAGTTATTAGGATATCCGGTATTCAAATTCCGGAACATCTGCAATTAACAAGTACCTTCGAAAATCAGGTAGATTTTCGGGTTGATCATGACCAATTGGAAGTGAGTATTCCCCCGAACTGGGTTTCGATTTTTGTGTTTGAGTAAAGATGCAGATTTAACCGTAAATCAACATCAGCACAATATACGCAATCACTACAATCAGAAACAATACAAACAGGGAATAGACCACTTTTTGGAACTTTTGTTTCTGTTTCGCTTTTCTGACTGCCAAAGCATCCTGAATAATTTCTTCGAT
>JACZIY010000167.1 GCA_014860845.1 Anaerolineaceae bacterium | reverse complement strand
CGGCAATCCCGGACCGGGCGGGTATGGGGTGATCATCGTGCAGGATGGCAAACGCCGGGAACTCTCGCAAGGATATCGTCTAACCACCAACAACCGCATGGAGTTGCTGGCCGCGATTGTAGGGCTGAAGTCCATCCCGCCCGGTGCGCGTGTGCGCCTATTCACGGATTCGAAATATCTCTCGGATGCGATTAATCTGGGTTGGGTGGACATCTGGCGCGCCAAAGGATGGCGAAAAACCGGCAAGGGCAAGGTGCTCAACCCGGATTTGTGGAAAGATCTGGTGGATTTGCTGGATCGGCATCAGGTGGAATTAGTGTGGGTCAAAGGACATGCCGGGCACCCTGAAAACGAGCGTTGTGACAAACTCGCGGTTCAAGCTGCCCAGCAACGAAATTTATTAATCGATACTGGTTATGAGAAGAGTCAGGAGGACACTGACAAACAACCTGGATTATTCTAATCGGCTTTGACCACCTGCTTAAGTAAATTATTAATCTGGAAAATCTCATCCGCATTGACGTTGTGTCCCATCCCGGAGTATATACTCAGACGCACATCCGCCTGCATGCTTTCGAACAGGCTGGCGGTCTCTTCCACGCGGGAGAGCGGGATGTGCTGATCGATATCGCTGCAGCCAATAAAGACCGGCATACCTTCCAGATTGGCGTCTGTGCTGCGTTGCATGGATTGTGGACCAATCCAGCCGCCACTCAGCACAATCACCCCGCCATAGCGGCGCGGATTGCGGATCACGTATTCGCTAGCCAGGCAAGCGCCCTGTGAGAATCCCGCCAGGATAATCTGATCCTTTCGTTTTCCGGAGGTCACCAGGCGATTGACGAGTGTATCCACCCGCTCCAGGGCGAAGGAGAGATCAGGCTCGTTGCGCTCGAGCGGGGAGAGAAAGGTATTTGGGTACCAGCGGTATTGATCCGCCTGGGGTGCGAGGAAATGCGTCTCGGGGGCATCGAATTCAGCCGCCAGCGAGAGGATTGACTCAGCGTTGGCACCGCGACCATGCAGCAGGATCATCACCTGCTGGGCATCCTTGAAGGGTGCCCCCAGACTGAGCACTGGTTGTGTGAGGTGTGGGTTGGGGATTGCGCTCATGCATTCACCTCCTGCGGTAAGCTGCGCTGAATAAGTGGTAGATTCGCTTCGATCTCATCCCGACGCGCTTCATACCAGGGCGGCAGCACCAGTTTCGAGCCCAGTTCTTCAGCTGATTCATTCACGGTGAAGCCGGGTTGGTCGGTGGCGATTTCGAACAATACGCCGCCGGGGGTTCGAAAGTAAACCGAGCGGAAATACTGCCTGTCGATCACCTGAGTGGCGTGGATGCCCATCTTGCGCACCTGCTGCTGGATCTCCTGCTGGTGTTGATCGGAGGAGGCGCGGAAGGCGATGTGATGGATGGAGCTGGCACCAAAGATTCCACGGCCTGTGTTAGGCTTGTGTACCAGGTCGACCACTTTGCCGGGTGTATCGCCAGGCACATGGAAGCGGTAGCGATTGCCTTCCTGCCCGGCTTGTTGATAGCCCAGGATTTCTGTCAGGATGCGGGTGGTGGATTCGATTTCGTCCAGCCATAGGCTGACGCCATAAAATCCACGCAGTTCATGTTCTTCTGGCACCGGGCTATCCCGCCAGGGTTGAATGGATGGCAAATTTTCCTCAGCCACCAGTTCCATGCGCATCCCTTCCGGGTCATCGAAGGGGATCACATCCTGCCCGAAGCGTGATTCAACCCGTGAAGGTGAGAATCCCAATTGCTTGAGGTGCGCATTCCAGTAACTGACCGAATCCTGCGGGATGCTGTAGGCCACGGCCTGGGTTTCCCCGCTGCCCACCTTGCCTGGAACGGTGTTCAACCAACCAAAGAAGGTCATGGCTGTGCCGGGGACTCCGGTGTAATCGCCATAGTAGAGGTGGTAAGCACCGGGATCGTCGAAATTGACGGTAGTTTTCACCAGGCGCTGCCCGAGCACCTGCTGGTAAAAGTCGATATTGGTTTGCAAGTCTTTGGTGACGGCTGTGATATGATGTAAACCGACTGTTTTCATGTGTAGTCCTTTCCAAAAAAAATCATTCGATATCGAAATAATATCAAATGGGGAGAGGAAAGGCAATGGGATTGTATAATGTTCGATGTCGAAGGGTTTCTTAGTTGAAAGGTGACAGTGGACAGGGAAAAAGGCTGAAGGCGAAAGGGAGAAAAAAAGATTAAGGACGCCAAAGCGCAAAGAATTAAAAAATCAAGACGCAAAGGGGTAGAAGGTGCGATTTCGAAGATGACCTTTAGGGTACACTAGGGGATCGGTTTGTTACGATTTTGATGGAATAGAATTCTCGAAAGAAGTATATCAGAAGTGCACTGCACCTGGATGCTTAAAAAAACCGTAATAAATATAGGTGCAACCTTAGAAGTCGCAGGTAATGTACCAAATCAGTCCTTTGCGTCTTTTTTCTTTTCCTTTGCGGTTTGGCGTCCCAAATCATTAAAAAATCCTCAAATCTCAACCCTAAATCCTGTCTTTTGGCAAGAATCTTGCTATTACTAGAGTATCAACAAATCACACAGGGAGATGCAACCCGATGGAATCAGTGCTTGACTTGCAAAACATATCCAACAAAAAGATGATCGATATCACCAGCCTGGTGACGGTGGCAGCTGAGAATGTGTATGCCAATGTGGGACCGGGATTTGAGATTCAGATTTACCAGCGCGCTATGGGGCTGGAGTTGGATGCGTTAAAGCTTCCTTATTCACGCGATTTGTGGATTGACCTGGTTTATCGCCAACAGCGCATCGGGCATAAAAGGGTGGACTTTGTGGTCGAGGATCTGATGGTGCTGGTACGGGCACAATCCAGCCTGGAGATTCAGGATGAGATTCAAGCCAGCACCTACATGCGCAATACCGGCTGTAAAG
>JACZIY010000166.1 GCA_014860845.1 Anaerolineaceae bacterium | reverse complement strand
GTGGTTTCAGAAGCGATTGAATTATTGGAATTAAATCCCGAGATTGCATTTGTATTCGGAGATGTTCAGTCGATTAATGAAATCGGTGAGATAACCAATATCATGAAATATGGGAACTGGAGTCTGGTGGATATGATGCAATTTAAGATGATCGGTCAACCAGCAGTATTTATGAGGAAAGATTTATTGGTATCTACAGGAGGACTGGATACATCTTACCACTTTCTCTTGGATCATCATCTATGGTTAAGGTTGGCATCGAATGCACAAATCAAATATTCGAATAAAATTTGGGCAGCTGCGCGTTTTCACGCAACCGCAAAAAATGTGGCTCATGCTGCTGAATTTGGAAATGAAGCATATCGACTGGTTGAGTGGATGGAAAAAAATCCAGATCTGAATCAAATTTTCATGGCAAATCATAAAAAAATTCTGGCTGGTGCCCATCGCATGAACGCCAGATATTTGTTGGATGGAGGTCAATATTTACCAGCAGTAAGTTCTTATCGGCAAGGTATGAAATTGGACTTTCTCACCATTCTTCCAGAATGGCATCGCATGTTATATGCGATATTCGCTCCCATTGGTGTGCACAGATTAAAAGATTTTTATCTGAAATTGAGATATTGGGTGAAAAGACCTGACCTAAAGGGAAAAGGGAAATGAAATCGGTTTACGATGATTCCACAAATGAACAACTGGATGGAAAACTATTTAATAAACATCATCTGCTATATGTGGTTTCAATAGTGGTAATTTTATTCATCGGGTTAGTCATTCGTTTTTATGATTTAACAGACGCACCGCTAGATTTTCATCCAACCAGACAGCTTTATTCTGCCATTAAAGCCCGAGGAATGTTTTATCAAGACCTGCAAAGCGTTCCTGAATGGCAAAGGGAATTTGCTGTGGGGTTGTGGCAGGAGCAGGGATTAATCGAACCACCAATAATGGAACGATTAACTGCAATCACTTACAAAATTATAGGTCAAGAAGTTCTTTGGGTAGCAAGAATCTATTCGATTATTTTCTGGTCTCTTGGTGGTTTGGCATTATTCGGTTTAACCAAAAGAATGATCGATAGGAATGCTGCCATTTTTGCATATTTATTGTTTATGGTAACACCGTACACAGCAATTGCCAGTCGGGCATTCCAACCTGATCCACTCATGGTTATGCTTATGATCTTTGCAATCTGGGGTATGGTACGTTGGATTGACCAGGATAATATCCAGAACGCTATTTGGGCAGGTTTATTTGCTGGATTGGCGATTTTCATTAAATCTGTCGTTATTTTCCCATTAGCTTTTGCATTGATCGGAATTGTATTTTCACAAAAGAAAAATTTTAAGTCAGTTTTACGGAGTATATCAGTTTGGATCATAGGTGGACTGGCTATCCTGCCATACGTTCTTTACATGATTTATGGCTTAGTCATCATCGGCGATTTACAGTCCCAATTTAGTTTAAGATTTTTTCCGCAAATGTGGATTGATCCAGTATTTTGGCTGCGCTGGATTGAAATGATAAACCTTGTAGTTGGATTCGAATTCTTTTTGGCTGCAATCATTGGTATATTTTTATTAAGAAAAACCAGTTATAGAATTCTATTGGCAGCCTTGTTTTTCGGTTATTTTGTTTATGGCATGACCTTGCCATATCATATGTCCACCCATGATTACTATCAATTACCATTGGTGCCGATTGTTGCTTTAGGCGTCTCAGTAGTTTTTAGTCAGATTATTTCTGGTATCAAGCTCTCAAATTGGTTCAGTACTATGGTGATATTGAGTGTTTTGGGACTCTATATGGTATATAACGCCTGGGATGTTCGCGTGACACTCGCAAGAAATAATTACGACAATGAAGTCAAATTCTGGGAGAATATGTCTGAAGTTTTTGAACCTGATGATCGGGTAATTGGTATCGCCCAGGATTATGGATATCGATTGAATTATTGGGGTTGGACGGGTATCAATAACTGGATGTCTACATCTGATTTTTCCCTCCGTGAATTGGCTGGACAGGAATTTGATCTTCAAACCTTATTTAGGGAACAAACCAAAGGTATGGATTATTTCCTGGTTACACAGATGTCAGAATTGAATAATCAACCGGAAATAAACAAAATTCTCTTTGAGAATTATCAAATTTATGAAGAGACCGGTGATTATATTATTTTTGACCTGAACCAAAGGATTGAGAATTAATTCATGCAACCTCTTGTTTCGATTGTCACTCCATCCTACAACCAGGGTAAATATCTGGAGAAAACCATATTGTCGGTTTTGAATCAAGATTATCCGAATATTGAATATTTCGTTATGGATGGAAATTCTTCGGACAATAGTGTGGAAATCATAAAGAAATATTCATCCAGAATTGCCTATTGGCAATCTGTAAAGGATCAGGGGCAAACCGATGCGATCAATCAAGGCTTCTTCAAGGCAAAGGGACAAATCTTTGCCTGGCTCAATTCAGATGACACGTACGAACCTTATGCTGTATCTCAAGCTGTGGATTATCTTCTCAATCATCCTGATGCAGGAATGGTATATGGGGATTGTAATTTTATAGATGCAAATGACAAAATTATTGGAAAATTCAATGCAAAACAAACGGACTATGATAAATGAAGGGCGGGATATGTCCACATACCACAACAGGCAGATTTTTGGCGAGCTGCATTATGGAAACAGGTTGCGCCATTAGATCCATCCATTTATTTCGCCATGGATTATGACTTATGGCTGCGTCTGGCAAAAATTAACAATATTGTGTACATACCAAAATTGTGGGCGAACTTTCGTTT
>JACZIY010000165.1 GCA_014860845.1 Anaerolineaceae bacterium | reverse complement strand
GGGATCGATCCAATACTTGGAAAGCGGTTCGTCAAGATCCCATAGACCGTCATCCACTAACATCAGAGTCATAGTAGCAACAACGGGCTTGGTGAGTGAGGCCATCTCAAAGATGGTATCAATGGGTGCGGGAATGCCTTTGCGAAGTTCACCGAAAACCCGCAAGTCTTTTACTGCTCCATTTTCAATTACGGCGATACCCACGGCGGGTATATTGTCGTGTTGCATCCAAAGCGGAAGCTTATCCTGAAAAGCAAGATTTACAGTTGTTTGGTTCTTTAAGAGAATCATTCTTCATTCCTTCCAGATAGCATTGATTTGATTCTCCATTATTGCATAAAAAAGTGCGATATTGTTAATATCAAAATTAATAAATAATAAATTTGTGTTGATAATATTAATATTTTTTGTGATGTAATTAACGACTATGTAAAAACGACTGGTGCGCCACCGCCCGTTTCCGCATTCATCTACTGCTGATCAACCGATAGATAATTTTTCCATTTTGACACTCAAAGCCCCCAATCACTGGACCATGGTCTTTGTATAATTGGAAGGCATCCTGTTGGGGATAGATAATCAGGTATCCACCAAAGACGAGGGCGGTGATCATAGTGGATGGTTTTCCAGTGCGTTGCTATGGGGTAGTCGTTTATCATTTGGGAAAATGATGCAATTTTGTGTTTCCAGGTGAAAGTGAAGGGTTCTAAGAGGGATTTGGTGACGCAGGTCCAATAAAGGGTGGTGTGTTACCAACCCACTCTTGCTGCTGGTTTAATTCGTGGGAGAGATGGAGACCGATGCCAGGTGCAGAAGTACATGATATCACCTAAGCTTTGCATACCAATCTTCGAGAGTGAATTCTCATTAATGATTGGGAAACATATTCCATGTCTTTATGTAAACGATTTTCGGAGTCAATTCCCATCCGTAAAACAAATAATTACGATTCCAACGCTTCTGGCCATGGAAAGCCATTTGGATTTGTGGAAGATAACCGGATTAGTTTTTCATCATGATGGCCGTGGATTTGGTCAAGAAAAGGAAAGTCAACTGGTGTAACCAGTAATTTAGCAATCGGTTGCGCGGGTTGGGTGCTAATCCAGTGCGGAAAAATGATTTCAGTTTCCTGTACCTGTTGAGCAGATTCTTGTGAAAATGATTGCCTTGGCAAAATATAGATAGCACCTGTGCACCAGGGTTTTTGAATCAGCACAGAGTGGGTGATCGAAAAGAAATACAAAAGTTCACTCAATTCGTCCGGGGAGATTCTGGCCTGTAAACATGAATTGAAAAGTGTCATTTTTGGGTACTTTTTTCGGTCAACGATAGCAAAATACATTACCCAGATGCCGTCCGTAGTAGCATAAATGGCAAATTGATTGCTATAAGCTCTTTTATCATTCGCCTGTTGAGGTTCAACTTGTTCTATTTCCAAATTTTGCGAACCATGAAGTATAAGGTCCCTGGTTTCGCAGAGGTAAGAAAGGAATTGCCATTTTGGATATTGAAGAGAATATTCAATAAACGCACCGCTGGGGGTTTCCTGAAATTGTTTATCAAAAGCAGCACCCATCTCAGGCAATTGATCAAAATGTGGGCGAGGAAGAAGAAAAGAAGATGCTTCCATACTTATCTCCTAAATGATCGTCGATCCTGAAAAATAATTTGACTTAATTATGCTTCCAAATTGAATCTCCTGCATTGGGATTGCAATTAATCCATTGAAATTCTTTTGTTAAATGGATTAATTGTGTTTTTTTGATACCCAAAATCAGTGTTATTCCACTGCCAATGGCAATCCGCTCGCGCCACCCAATTCCTTGAAGGGATCATATACCTGCTCCATCTGATTGCGGAATTGTTTTGTGTAGAGTCGATAGTATTTTCCGCCTTTTTTGAGTAATTCGGAGTGTGATCCTATTTCGGCGATCTGTCCATCTTCGATGACGAGAATGCGATTGGCTTTCTTAATAGTTGATAAACGATGCGCGATGATGAAGCTGGTCGAGTTCTTCATTAAGGTTTCCATACCCTGTTGAATCAGCGCTTCGGTCAGGGTGTCCACAGAGCTGGTGGCTTCATCCATAATGAACAATTCGGGATTGGCTAACACGGCTCTTGCCAGGCTGACTAATTGTTTCTGACCAACTGACAACAGATTGCCACCTTCGCCAACTGGTTCATCATATCCTTTTTCCAGTTTGATAATAAATTCATGCGCACCAGCTAATTGGGCGGCTCGTTCTATCTCAGCATCGGTTGCATCCAGACGACCGTAGCGCAGGTTTTCACGTATCGTACCTGAAAATAAATGCGGGGTTTGAAGCACCATGCCAATGCGTGATTGTATGCCATGCAAGGAAAAATTGGTGTAATCTTTACCGTTAATCTTGATTTTTCCTTTAGTCGGTTCATACATGCGGCAAAGCAAATTCACAATGGTGGTCTTGCCACCTCCTGTCGGACCTACCAGCGCAATCGTCTCACCGGGTTTAACTTTCAAAGAAAAATCTTTTAATACCGGTTTGTTATCTTCGTAAGCAAATGAAACCTGGTCAAATTCAATCTCACCAAAAATAGTTCCGGGATCATAGGCAGCTGGTTGATCTTTTACACCGGGAACCGCATCCAATAATGAAAAAATACGTTCCCCAGAAGCCATGGCATGTTGCATTTCTGCAAAGACTCGGGCAAGATCCTGAATAGGCCACATCATGAAGGTCACATAGGATACAAACGCCTGAATACCGCCAATGGTTATAATTCCATAATCTGCCTGCAAACCGCCAAACCAGACAATTGCACCCAGGGCAAAGGATGAAATGATTTGAACAGTGGGCAGAAATAAAGCCGAAAGCCAGGCTGCCCGATACGATGCTTTATACATATCACGGGTGATGTATCCAAATTCTTCCAGATTACCTGCTTCACGCCCCAGGGCTTTGATGACACGGACGCCTGTGATGTTTTCATTGTATGCGCCGGTAATTTTTGAATTTAATTTTCTAACATTTCGAAACTGGGTCAGAATCCTTTTCCTGAATTGTATGGACACATACAAAAGGATTGGAAGTGCAATGAATACCAGAATAGCCAGTTTCCAGCTGATGATTAACATAAAAACCATGGCAGTGACAATATTCATAAATCCCCAGGTCATATCCAGAAGACCCCAGGTGACCAGGTCTGCGACGCGTTCCGTATCCGATGTAACCCTGGACATGATCCATCCCACCGGCGTGCGGCTGTAGTAAGAAAGCGATAATTTTTGCAGGTGATTGAATAAAGCCTTACGCAAATCGTATCTGATTCTTTCACCTAAGACGCCGGCAAGGTAAATGAAGCAGAACACAAAGATTGCCTGAACCACCAGCAATGCCCCATAAATGGTAAGAATTCCTACCAGCGCATCCTTATTCCCGGCAACAATCCCTTCATCGATAATGCGTTTGCTTAAGTAAGTGAAAAATGAATCCAAACCAGAAACGGAAGCTATAGCGATCAGGAATCCCACTACCCATTTCCAATGTGGTTTTGTGAGTCCTAATATTCTCAGGAAGGTTTTTCCGGTAAATTTTGTTTGAAAATCCTCTTCTTCTAAATATTCATCAGACATTCGCTATCTCCTTTTCAAGTTCCGTTTCAATTCGTGTCTGAATGTCGTAAATCTGTCTGTACATACCATCCACTTGCATTAATTCCTGATGCGTTCCTGCCTGAACGATTTTTCCTTTATCCAACACCAGAATTTGATCGGCGTCCATGATACTCTGAATACGGTGAGCAATGATGAAGGTGGTCCGATCTGCCATAAGATTTTTTAATGCAATTCGAATTTCCGATTCTGTTTCGGTATCTACGGATGAGGTCGAATCATCAAAAATCAAAATTCTTGGGTTCTTCAACAACGTACGAGCAATTGCCACTCTTTGTTTCTGCCCACCAGATAGTGTCACACCTTTTTCTCCAACCAGGGTTGCATATCCCTGAGGAAAACTGGTAATTACATCATGAACTGCGGCGTTTTTAGCAGCTGTTTCAATTTCGGTTTGATCAACTTTTTTTCCAACACCATAGGTGATATTTTCCCGAATGCTGCGTGAGAAAAGGAAAGGTTCCTGTTCCACAATACCAATTTGACTGCGTAAGTATCTGCGAGGATATTCATTTAAATCCACACCATCCAACAATAATTGGCCGGAGGTGTATTCATAAAATCTGGGTAATAAATTCACCAATGAAGTTTTACCGGATCCGGTTGATCCGAGTAATGCGATGACCTGACCAGGTTTTACGTGGATATTGATATCCTCCAGGACGGGTTCTCCTTCTTCATATTTGAAACCAACATTTTTGAACACGATTTCGCCAGTAAGCTTTTCAGGAATACTGGCTGTACCTGCATCGAGAGGTTCGCGATTCTGCTTAATAATTTCCAATACACGTCCGAAGGAAACCATACCGGTGGATAACTGAACAATCAAACGACCGAGATTTCTCATAGGCCAGATGATCCAAATTAGCATACCTGCATACGCCAGATAGGATCCGATGGAAATTGTTCCATTGATGGCGAATACTGCTCCCATGTAGAATCCAGTAATCATTTGAGCGCCACAGACAATATCGGAGATGGGCCAGAATAGTGAATGCATCAGTAACAAGCGTTTACCCAGAACGTATTTTTTCAAGTTTTCTTTTTCAAACTTATCCATTTCATAGGGTTGTCTGGCAAATGCT
>JACZIY010000164.1 GCA_014860845.1 Anaerolineaceae bacterium | reverse complement strand
GGAACAAGCTTTCGTTCAGAATGCTTTATTACAGCATACGGATGAACGGGGAGATAAATTTGCCGGGTTTATTAAAGGGGATATACGCGATTATTTCTATGTCGCTGGTCCAGTGTACACGGAGAATAACGAATTTGCCGGCGTGGTTCTGGTAGGTACACCTATTTCTTCACTTGTTAGCCAGCTTCGGGAAGAAACCTTGGCTCAAATCACCCTGTATGATTTTGAAGGAAAAATCCTGGCGAGTACATTTACTTCACCATTGGAGTTAGTAGATCAGGAAGTTCGCGATGTCGTCCTCAACCAGGCCAACGCCAGTTTTATCCGCTCCAGCAATAGCCGCGATATGAATGTACGCAATATCGGCTACCGGGAATTATTGACATCCTGGAGAGTGCGCGGTGAGACCAATCTGGGTGTCATGGGGGTGGCGTTAGGGGAGGCATTTCTTGTCAGTACCACCAAGGTGACCCGTTTGCAGATTACCCTCATGACGGGCTTACTTTTGTTGCTGGTTATTATGTTTGGTGTCAATCTTTCCATTCTGATTACCCATCCCATTATGCAACTGGTGGATGCCTCTAAGAAAGTTAAAGCCGGAGATCTGGAAGTCAATGTCAAGACTGTAAGCAATGATGAATTAGCATTGTTAACCGAGAATTTCAATCAAATGATAATAAGCATGCGCGAATCAAAAAACCAGATATTGGCTTCCTATGATAGTACCCTGGAGGGTTGGTCTAAAGCATTGGAGTATCGGAATGAAGAAACGAAAGGACATACCGACCGCGTTTTGGAATTGATGGTTAAAGCTGCCAGAGGATTGGGTATTGAAGACTCAAAAATGGACCATGTCCGCCGTGGGGCATTACTCCACGATATCGGAAAAATGGGGATCCCCGATATGATTTTAAACAAACCTCATGCACTCACGGAAGAGGAACAACAAATTATGCAACAGCACCCTGTTTATGCCTGTGAGATGCTGAAAGATATTGAGTTCTTGAAACCTGCTTTGAACATCCCATATAGCCATCATGAACATTGGGATGGAAGCGGGTATCCACAGGGTCTAAAGGGGGAAGAGATACCGATTGAAGCGCGTATTTTCGCTCTGGTGGATGCCTGGGATGCGATCACCACAGACCGTCCATATCGATTAGCAATGACGAAGGAGGAAGCTGTTAATACGGTTCGTAGTGAAATTGGTACCCATTTTGATCCTGGGATTGCAGAAAGATTTTTAAAGTTGGTGTGTGAATAAATTAAAAAAATTTAAATCGGATGAATCAATGAGATTGTTCTTCGTGAAAATCAAGGCTGGGATATTACTTCATAACCTGTATTGGATAGGCTCATTGATGTTAAGTTTAATCATTATTTTCAGTGTGGTAGTAGGGACAGTAACGACTTTTATGTCGACAAATGAACCACAATTCTTCCAGGTCCCGGTCGTTGTTCAGGCGGTTGAAGAAGCCAATTATCGTGATGGTGTGGAAGAATTCGCATTTCCTGGGGTGGAATTAGCCATTGTTAAGGAAGTTTTGAGTGACTCACAGACAGATGCTGATAATGGAGTATCTCTGGAGGAACGTGTCTCTCTGGTCGAGGAACAACTCCAACAACCGGTGCCGCAAGCTACCAATCCTCCGGAAACAAATGAAGAGGTGGTTAACAATCTGCCCACTCCGACTGAAACCGGGAATCTAAATCTACCTACCAATACGTTAACAGTCAATTCTTTATTGACGCCAACACGCACAAATACCCTGACTGCAACCCATACAGGAACATTCACCCGCACAGCCACCAATACTTTGATCCCTGTCACCGCCACCAGTACGCGTACACAGGGACCGGGTAATACCCCTACTTTCACCCTATCGCCTTCGATGACCAATACCGCGACCTGGACACCGACATTTACGGTCTCTCCCACCTGGACCAGCAGTGTAACGCCAACATTTACCTTTACTCCTTCTCTAACCAACAGTCCGACAGCGACATTTACCTTTACACCTACCAATACACATACCTTTACGCCCACCTGGACCAACAGTGATACTCCGAGTCTGACTCATACACCCACTTTCACCCCATCATTGACTCCAACATTCACATTAACACCAACCAATACTTTCACTTTCACACCAACCTGGACAAGCAGTGTTACCCCAAGTTTGACTTATACACCCACATTCACACCTTCATTGACCCCAACATTTACCTTAACACCGTCCCAAACCAGCAGCCCAACAGCGACTTTTACATTTACACCTACATCCACTCAAATCTTCACACCAACCTGGACCAGCAGCGTTACACCAACATTGACAGCTACGAATACACGAACTCCTTCATTCACACCCTCGTCTACCCTGACACCAACCCCTACTCCGACGCTCACAACCTGTAATGTGAACCCAAATTCAGAAATTATCGCTTATATGTTTCCTCCAGATGGCAGTGTGAATGTGCCGGTAGATATTATCCCAGTTATCGTTTTCAACCAGTCTATGGATTTATCTACCTTACCATATGGCGATGCAAGTCATGTTGTTATCTGTCAAAAAGTAAGTGGATCTTCCAACTCATGTCGTACTGGAACAGAGGTTAATGCTTATTTGGAGATTCGCTCTGTAATCTATTACAACGATTGGCTTATTATCCATCCACTAGAGAAATTGCAAAATGGTATTCTCTACAC
>JACZIY010000163.1 GCA_014860845.1 Anaerolineaceae bacterium | reverse complement strand
GGTAAGTGTCGTGTTTCTGACAGGCTGCGATTCTTTTATGAATACCTTTGATTTCATATTTGATGAAGCTGCAGATAGCCATGACCCAGAATTTCCTAACAATCTCGACGAACAGCAGAAACAAAAAATAAAAGAAGCCGTTTCCTCTGCAGAACAGGAAATCTCTGAAGAGCAACTGATGGAAGGTTTAGAAGAGCTGGAGAAAATTCTACCAAATGAGCCGGTAGAATACGAAGGTGAAATTGAAGGGGTAGGTTTTTCCATGACAGTTGACTTTCAAGCTGCTTCGGTGAAAGGTGAATTGAGCCTGGATGGAGATGATTATGCCCAGGCAGAGGTGGAAGGAGAAATTCAGCTTGAAAGCTTAATGGTTGGTTCTGTTTTTTCAGGTGTAACCGGCTCAAAAGAATATGGAATGGAATTCCCCTGGTCAGGAAGGATAACGGGTTACTTCAGTGAGGACCTGATAACCTTCTTTGGCACAATTGTGGATGATGAAGGCACATCGATTGACTTTGTCGCACGTCAATAAATTCAATTCTTGAATGGAACAGTTATTACCTGTATTTGCCATCCAAGAATCATAAAGATGCTTATCGATCAAAAATGTACGGTAATAGCTTCTAGAATTCTATTGATTTTTATTTTCATGCTATGCCATGAAAATTATGACTCATCAACTCAAGAACTTATGAACTTCTTAACCTTTGTCCCAAAAACATATGCAACTGGGCGGCGTGCTCCTGGACATGGCGCATAACGTAGAGTAACAGTTCGGCATAGGGTAAATCTCCCCACGGGAATGAACACATCCGGTTGGCCTGTTCTGGCGTTAGATCAATTATCGTCTGTTGGTAATTGTTTCGGCAATCATCCAGGTAACCGAGCAGCTCATCCCGGGTGTAGACTCTTGGCAGGGTTTCGTTGTCTTGCATCTCGACCAGATCGAAGGGAGCTGGAGGTGAGAATCCTTCTTCAGCACCGGTCAGGTATAGATCCATCCAGAAGAGGGTGTGGTAGCAAAGATACCAAAATTGGGAAAAACCTTTTGCCACCCATTGATCAGGCTCGTCCTCCCAAAGTTGTCTTTCCCAGAGTTCATCCAGGCAGTTGCGTAAGGCATCTTCGAAGGAGTCAATCGCGGTGCTGAATTGTCGCCAAAGCATTTCTTTGTCAATGATATTCATGTTTTATTCCTTTCTGCGTCCAAATTTCAATTCCTGAATATCCTATACTAGAAAATCAAGTTGCAAGGAAATTTCATCGTCGATATCCAGATCTTCGGCATCGCGTACGTTCTTTTTGATGGGGACTAAATAGTGCCCATCCTTGGGAAATAAAGCGGTGTAAAACATTGTTATTCCTATTGTTACATTGGTTGGGATGACTCCCCAGCCATAAGTGACGATTTTGGAGATGGCTTTTATTTGCTGGCTTTGTTCGTCCGGAACGGTGACAAAGTAGAATGGAGCTGGACCGCGCCAGTAAATGATTTTTCCTGTGAATTCGATGATCATAGGCAGAGTATAGCAAAATTAGATGGGATGGAAATTGGGTGTATAAGTTAGGAAAAAGGCTAAAGCTGAAAGGGAAAAGGGGGATTATTTGTTTTTCCAGGGAACTCAAAATTCCCTAACCGCTTCCACCTTCACCGGTGGGTAAACTTGCTGCGGGACGGGCGGCATGGAGTTGTAGACCCAATCAACGCTGACCACTCCAGCGGGGATGCCGCCGACAGGCTGAATACCTGCGAAGTCTCCACGCATGAGCACGGTTTCCATAGAGAAGGACATGCCGAAGACCGCCATGCGTAAACCGGCTGGAATTTTGCGCAGTTCCTCGCTGAAAGCTCCCAGCGCAAAGACGACCCGGTTGGCATCCAATGCCTGGGTCTGAAT
>JACZIY010000162.1 GCA_014860845.1 Anaerolineaceae bacterium | reverse complement strand
AATTAATAATGCGATAAACATGGCAGGCAAGGCGTAATCCAGAGCAAACGGGCGCACATCCTGGATTAAATTTCCTGCAACTGCTCCCAAGAAACTGCCCAATACCCAGGCGGATTGACAAATGAGATTGATCAGCATAGTGGATTTTGGTTTGTTCTCCCCACGATCAAAACGCAGGCTGTGAACACCAAAACTTTCATCGGTTAATTCAAAACTGAACAAGCTTACCTGGTATGATTTCCAATTGCGCATGTACGGTGCCAGAGCTGCGGACATCAGCATATGGCGTAGATTGACGATAAAAGTGGTTGCAATGATGGAAAGGGGATGGATGGCCTGGGCAAACAAACTAACAGCGATTAATTGTGCTGATCCGGCATAAACAATGATGGACATTAAGATTGTCTGAATAATGGATAACCCGGCATTGATCGCCAGGACGCCATAGGCAAAGCCAATGGGTAAATATCCAAGCACAATTGGCATGGCAGAAGAAAGGGTATGACCCCATTCGATGGTGTTATCTATTGAAGTTACTTCTTGTTTATTGTTAATCACTGTCTGCTCATCGGCCTGAGGGTTTTTCCTGCATTCTTATTACCAGAGATTATCATGCTGGTATGAAGCTGGATTATATCAAAAGACTTTGAAAATCGTACCTTTTCATTGAATAGCGGTTTGGGTGTTTTTAGCGGTGATCACCGCTAAAAACACCTGGCGGCCAGGTTATATAGATAAGATATCGAGAATATTAAAACTGAATTAAAAAGGGGACCCCGGATTTTTTCCAGGGTCCAGACAGCGAATTTCCTAGCTGTAAAACTCTCCTAAATGAAAAGGTACAATGGCAAAGAGATATTATTGGGATTTAAGTTCCTGGAGTGCTAAGAGGACAAGATCTCGTTGCCGGGGTTTATCCGGTACATCCAATAAATAGAAATAAATGGCGCGCAGGAAATTGCGAACATTAATAAGCCGATTGAAGTTTTCTGGCTCCTGACCGTGAAAATGGGGTTGAATCTTCAATTTTTCGAAACAGGCTAAGATTTCCTCTTCCATTAAAATTTCTCGTAGAAGAATTTCAGCTACTGGTCCAGCCAGGTGTTCAATTTCATCACCTGGGAATCTAAAATCAGGTTGCAGAACTTTATCGCAGATACTGTTCAGAATCATTAATATCCAGGGTTTCTTCATCTCTGGCAGCTGTACCAGTTCCAGGAGAATATTGGCTGTGTGTGAAATTGAATTAGCCCAGCCTTTATCGGGAACATAGGCGCGATAATCCACTTCTTCCTGTAACAGTCGAATGGCTTTTTCGAAAATGGTGCCAATGATATTAAATGGAATAAAATTCTTTTTCTTTTGTGTAACAACAATTGCCCATAATTGTAGGGCTGTTGCTGATCGCAAAAAGACTGAATCATCGTTTTCCCTGCCAAGACCATTTAAGATGTATTCATCCTGCACCAGTGTTTCAGCGATTTTGTAAATATCTTCCTGTGTATAAGCCCCTTTGTAAATCCAATTTGCCATGACTGAAAAGATCAACTCATCTCTTAATTCCGGATCGGTTGAACCTAGAAATTTATAAAAGTGAAGGGCAAATTCTCTGGGGGTAGGGCTTTCCAGAGGTTCAAAATTATTATCCACGACTGATCTTAATAAATTTTTTAACCGATGCTCGTTCATAATTAACCTCAAAAATTGATAATAAAATTGGATGGGTTTAGTGATGCAGTGAACCGTTTTGTAATGATTACTGAAAAAACTAATGACGAATAAATTTTTAGAACGAAAAGGTATTTTGTATATTATAGATTAACTTAAAAAGTAAAGCTCATTGAAAAGCCTGTGAATTTTTGAATTTTTCACTATAATACCACTATGAAATCCGACCTGGTATTTTTTCTCTCCTGGTATTTTTTTATTGTCTTAATTGGATGGCTTGTTTTTCCACTGACGTTTCACTTTTTCCGCCGAATCCCTGATCGGGGATTTACAGTGTCCAAAATTCTGGGATTATTGCTGGCTGGTTTCATTCACTGGTTTATGAACAGTTTGGGCCTCTCACAAAACACTCCGGGTGGCATCTGGGCAGCCATTGTAATTCTGGCTGTATTTGGTTTG